>CAXHHS010000378.1:0-6876 GCA_964015645.1 uncultured bacterium | reverse complement strand
TTGCGCACCAACCCAACTAATACCGTTTTCGATTGCCTCCATCGGTACTTCCGCCCAGGAAAAAATCGATTGGAAAATAACCGCGAAAACGAACATAAAAATCGCCGGCCCGGCAACACGATGGGTTAATCCACGATCCATTTTTTCGCTAAGGCTAACTTCTTTATCATTTTCTTTACAAATGGCGTTGCGGCAAATTTTATCAACCCAATTATAGCGGATATTGGATTCGATCATCTCCCAGGAAATATTCTTTTGGGAAAGGCGCTCGCGTGTTTCCTCAATTAACTGTTGTAACTCAATATAATTGCCATTCAGTGGCTGGCTGTTAAACGTTGCATTCTTGCTGCTAATGGAGCCGTTTGCTAAAGCCCGCAGTGCTTGCGCACGTGCGGCGTAAAAACTCAGGCCGTAACACGTTAAGAACCAATCAATTAAAGGGGTAATTTCAGCGGTGATTTCTTCATCAATTTCGAGTGCTGCGGGGGCCGGGGGAATTGCATGTTGAGCGTGATCAAAAATTTTCTGCCGCAATTGGGGAATGCCCAATCGCTTCTTGCCCATTACCGGAATTACCGGAATTCCCAACGCTTGCGATAATTTCTCAACATCAATTTCCAGGCCCCTGGCGCGAGCAATATCAACCATATTAAGGGCTAAAATGACTGGCAATCCCAGGTCGAGAACCTGGGAAAGGAGGTATAAGTTTCGCTCCAGGTTGCTGGCATCGGCAACCATAACTACCAGCTTCAAGCGGTTTGTATTCGTGCTTGCATCGCTTAAAACGTCTACGGTAATTTTATCATCTAAGGATTTGGGAATCAGGCTGTACAACCCGGGTAAATCGTGGATATGAATTTTCGTAGCGTCCGGTGCGATAATGATGCCGGTTTTTTTTTCTACAGTTACGCCGGGGTAGTTGCCAACTTTTTGGCGCAACCCGGTCAGTGCATTAAAAACGGATGTTTTACCGGTATTCGGGTTGCCGATTAGCGCGACTTCGACAATATCGGTTCTGAGAGAGGCTTCCGGGGAGGATTCAGCAAGTATCGTATTTTCAACCTTTTTCAATGCGGTACCTTTTCGACTATGATTTGTTTTGCTACAGAACGCCGGATGGATAGATGAAAACCACGAAAGCGAATTTCCAACGGATCGCCCAGGGGGGCAAATTTTATCAGTGCAATCTCCGTTCCGATCAGCAAGCCCATTTCCGTTAAATAATGAACCGTATCATCTTGATCTACAAATTCTTGAATAATCGCTTTTTCACCGGGTTTTAACGTATCCAGCGTTCGAATCGCATTTTCAGTTTCCATCATCAAAGTAACATAACACAACCGGAGGAAAAAGTAAAGATTATCAATTGTTGATAATCTTTATCAATTAATAATATTTCTAAATTCCGAAAGACACAGAATTTAGAAAGTTTAAAACGGATTTTGCAGGGGGAGGGAGTTTTTTCAAAGCATTTCAAGGAGGGTGTTTTCCAAGTAGGCAAAAAACGGGTTATATTTTAGCCGGGATAAACTTTCCAGGGAGATGAGTAAAAGCTCATTTTCACCCCGGGGGTTCATGGTGCCAAAAATGGATCGCTGCCCATAAAATAAATCTCCGGGGGGTATTGGAATAGAAATATGGGCCAGGGCATAGTGATATTTGGGCCATGTTCCAACAGGTTTTCTGACAATTGCATTTTCGTATTTGTTCTCCCGGCTGCCGGCTGCCCAGGAGTAGGCAGTGGCTGTAGAATCGACTACATTTGTCACCAGGGTAAATCGTGATTTTATTTCAAGCAGATCGGAAGATGATGGTTCAAGCGCCTCCACCCCCGGTTTATAAAAGTCAATTACGTCCTTTGAATGATTGATATCGAAAAGCACCAATTCACCACTATTTGTACCGATTTGTTGGAGTAGTTTCAGTAAATCCTTCGTTATAACCGTAGCATCGGCAACCGATTGAAATGCATATACCGGCGGCATAGCACCGAGAAAATTCTTATCATTTAATTGCTTGACCAGGGCTTTATTTTCTTTGGTTAATTCGTAAATTTGATCCCCGGCATTTTTAGGGAAAGAGTTATACTTACAGGGGTCGTACTCCGGTTCAATCGTCTCCCATTTGAATTTTTTGAAAAAGGGGATCCAGCTAATTACTTTATGCCAATCTGCCAATTCTGCTTTCTTCGTAATTCCAATCGCTGGGGAAAAAAGAAAGAGCTTATCAGGTGTGGGGATATGAGCGTCCAGAGAATTAAGGGTATAACGAAGGGTTAATGCGCCACCAGTAGAAAATCCGCCGACATAAAAGGCGTCTTCCTTCCCTAATTTTAATTGGACCATGCGAACGCCAAATTCTACTGCTGCATACCAATCCTCCCATTTAACATTGACTAATGCACCGGGTATTGTGCCATGCCCGGGCAATCGCAAACTCAAAACGTAAAACCCCTGACGCTGAAAAATCTCTGCGACGGCTTTCATATGGTAGGGAGAATCAGTCAACCCGTGAACCAGCAGGATGCCGCCTTTTAGTGCACTGTCTACCGGAACAAGCTCGAAAGATTCATTGGCGTCCCTGGCAAAGACCGGGTTGCCAGGAATATAGCGATTATAACCGCTTTCATCTTCGGGTTTTACCTTATCGTAAGAATCCTGGATAAGGGTTCGCTCCCGGTTTAAATATCCCTCAAAATTCGTAAAATCTTGATAATCTTCCTTGTTGAATTCCTCGGCCAAACCAGGATCGTGCCATTTCTGCAAATTCGGCATATCGCGAACTTGTAAGCCGCGGTAAATCAGCCCTGCAAGAAACCGCACAAGTAGGCTTCCGGCAACGATACCAGCATATTTGAGAGCTTTCATCATAAATTCTTTAATTTTAAGGAAGTCTAATAACGTCTTTTTTCTGAGCCGGTGGGGATGGTGAGGGCTCCTTCCTATGCAATAAACGCAAGTCGGCAATGTCTTTCTTTAAGCTGACTGTGGTATCCAATAACGCATTCACGCGCTCCTGAAGCAAAGATCGTTCGGCTTCCAGAGATTCAATTCGTTTTTCCATTTCTACAGCCGGAACTGCTTTTTTAAAGCCTTCATTAAACTCTTGCACCATCGGTTTTAAATAATAGTATCGAAATAACGTTATTATTAAGAATAGAACAATACCGGCCAAACACATCCAAAAAACGATTGCCTCCACCCGGTGGGCAAATAGGAATACTTCTTCTTCCGATTTTGCAGGTCTGAAGCGAATTTTCAACCCTGAACTCCTTCTTCCTTATCGATGACGCCTACCCTGGCTTTTGCTTCTTCTACAGCGGCGCCTGCTCTATTTTTAGCGGTATCGCGCTGTGCGCTGGTAACATGGTGCATCACTTTGCTGCCAAAATAAAAGGCAACAACCATTTGGAAAGCCACCATCATTTCCCGGAACCTGTCTTCCGGAATAAATATTTTTCCGGCAACATCAAGTTCTTCGGGACTAAATTTGAGGCTGTTTATCTCCAGAACCATCACGATAAATAGAATGGAGAGAGTTAGGATGCCACGGAAAGCCCCCCTGGGCATCCCAAGTGTTTCCTTTGCATAGGGATTGGGTTTGTCTTCCGGCCATTCTTTAAACGTATATTTAATTAACATAAAAATAAACAGAATAATGATAATAACAATCCAGCCAATTACGACCCCTAAAGCAACATTATTTAAATCCATCTTTCGATCTCCTAAAAAGTTACCCTGGTTTTATTTTGGTTAAATTTCTTTTTATAAACTGCGAACAAAAACCGCCAGGCCAATTGTGGCAGCCGTGCCAACTAAAAATCCAACCTGGAAAAACCGCCACCTTTTTGATGCTTTTACTTCCGCTTCTTCTAGCTTAAAGCTGGTATCGGTCCATAAATCCCGGTAATGGATATAACCTTCCTGGTAGAGAGCAATAACACTATCCTTTTCCGTTGTAATACTATCAAGCAAAGCTATTTTTTGACTTAATAGATTAATCCGTTCCGTATCAATCTCATGATATCTGGCAATTTTAATAAAGCTTTTGTATTCCTTGTGCCCCAGTATCCAGAAAGTATAGCCTTCCGATATATTAATTTCTTTAGGGCCAATGATTGGTATAATGTAGGGTTCTTCAGCATGTTTTAATATTTGTGACTTGTACAGGTCGAAATGTTCCTCTTCAAGCCTTGATTTAAGAAATGTTAAAAATCTCCCCTCACTTTTAAACTCTATATCTTTTAAGGAGTCTAACTGGCTTATTACAGAATCAGGAACCCCTTCCGATTTAAGGTTATCGAAAGATTGGCTGGTAAGCATAAAACTTGCCGAGTCAATCGTTGTTGGTTGTTGGGCAAATAAACCAATGGTTAGTAAAAGCCAAATTAAAATGAATTTTTGAATCATTGGTTACCCCCTTCGCCCTCTGCGTTTTCCCTGAGATTTTCCAAAACCTCCGCTTTGGAATCCAGCGAATTCAGCTTTGCTTCCAGCGACTCAACTTTTTGCTGAGCTTGAAACCCAGGGTCAATTTGGGAAAATTCTTCCTGTCGATAAATGCGAAAGCGGTGGCCGGTTTTATTTTGGAAGCTTTCTCCGGGAGGAAGCTCTAGAACCAGGTAAACGATATGTTCGGAATTGTTTTTATATTTTCCATCCTTATCCAAAAAGCGCTTGGAATCGCCGGAAGATGCGAGCGAATTTTTTAAAATTAACGAGCCATGTTTTTCGGTTTGCTCGACTCCAATTGTTAATTCAAGGAGTTTTAAAAATTGTTCTTTATTTGTAAACTCTAGATTTTTTACGGTTTCTAACTGGCTTATAACTGTTTCGGATAACCCTTCAGTTTTGAGAGTCTTTAAAGACTGTTGAGTTAGTTTGAAGCGAACGGAATCGCCCAGAAGTGTAGAAAATGAATAAAAGATCAATAATATCAAAGATAGGAAAAATAATTTCATTTCAGCCTCTAGTTTATCAGTCTCCCTAAATTTTCAGGATTTACAAGCGTTAACGCACAGCACGTCTTCCGGCCTTTTGCAATTCTTTGATGCTCATAGCTTCAACCTCCTGGTCGACCCTGGCTCTTTTAACTTCCAAAAGGCTCAATTGTGTATCTAAATTCGTAACCTGATCCTCCAAAGAGGCAATCCTGTCTTGCCGTACCTGAATGGCCGATTCCAGCTCTCTCTGGAATTGCTTTTCCCGTTCACGCTGCTCAGCATGTTTTTTACGAATCTCTTCTTCTTTGCCCCCGCCAAAAAATCCCCATATCAGCTTAAACGGTCCCGCTAAACCGGCAGCCAGCATCGATAGTACCTGCCAGTTTGATTCCAAAAAGTAAATGGCGACAGCAGCTACAATGATTATTAGAATGATGGTAAGCTTTTTGCCCATATTTATTGCTCCGAAAAGTTTTAAGTCTATCTTCCTTTGATAAATTTACTGGAAACCCAACCCTCAATGGTGGTAGATACTTTATACCAACCATTCTTTCTTTTTAAGATGGTAACTTTGGTTCCCCGTGGAAGCGGTTTTGCAACCAGGTTTTGGGAAATTGTCGGGTTGGATCGAATGTTTAATTTGCTTGCTGTTACCATTCCTTCTCCCGGTTCTTCGACAACCTCATCTTCGCCGGCATCTTCATCCCGGGGATCCAGGTTTAAAATACGATCTCGCAATTTATCCAGCGGGAATGCCGGCCCGGGATCGATCTTACGACCGGGGGAAATTTCTTCGTGGCCCAAGATAAACGATATATTGTAATGGGATACCAATAGTTCACAAAGGTCTCCGGTAACGGTGATCTGCTCCTCCGTATACCGGTGCCAGGCCGTCAAAAAATCCTCGTTACGGTGAATACCGATAAAAACTTCCTCCTCGGGATATTTTCTGCCAAACCAGGAAGTATAAGTCGATCCGGTTTTATCTAATCTACCGGCATTTACAATTTCAATCCCAATCGAAAACCGATTTAAATTAACCCGGTCTTTATGGCGGCTTTTACCTGCGTGCCAGGCAATACGATTAAACGGCACTAATTGGGTAATTGAACCATCTAAATCCACAACCAGGTGAGCGGAGACTTTTCTTTCCCGATTCATCATTTCGCGAATCGCAGAGGTTGCCGAGGGGCCGGCAGTATAGTGAATGACAATGGTATCCGGCAAAAGTTCTCCCCCCTGGTTGGGTGAATTTTCGACGGCAATATTGTTATCCCTCAGCAAATGATTTTGAATATTCATAACATTTCCCCAACATTCATTGGTTTTAAATTAGGTGATAAATTTGCCTGTTTCATGTTTGGTTTGATGCCATTTTTATTATTGACCAAAGACTAATTTTGTATTTGTATTGAGTTTAACACTTTGAAAGTTTTTAACAAAATAAAAACTTGAATTTTTGCATTTTTTTTTGAGGAAAATTGAAACTACTCAAGCGGATGTGAAGATCTATTGAAATGTAAATTGAATGATTGAATGGCCATATGGTTCTACCATCCTATCATATAACTATCCAACTATTTCCAATTTGGCTAGCATTACCTTTTAAGTCTTACGGTATTCTTTTATTTCCACACTCTTTTGTCTACAAGCAGTTTTTCCGGTTTTAACGACTTCTTTGTTGTAAAAGATATCTCGTCTGCCTTAACTCGCAACACTTCTTTTAGGCGGTGATGTATTTTCCCAAGAAGTTTTTGAGGCTTGGAAGATGCGTCTGCTTCAATTGTAATTTTCAAAAAATCCCGCTCATCTTCCCGGGTAACTTCCGCGGTAAATTCTCCGAGTTCCGGGAACGATTTTATAACCTCTGCAACTTGCCGTGCATGGACAAACATTCCGCGCACTTTAACGGCATCGCCAATGCGCCCCAGGAA
>CAXHHS010000377.1:0-6876 GCA_964015645.1 uncultured bacterium | reverse complement strand
GCAATTTAACCCATACCACGGATCCGCTGGGCCAAACTTCGCGGGTTGTTTATGATCGTATCTATCATACCTTCATCACCCAAAAGATTGCGCCCCCGGCAACCGCTGGCGGTGATTCCCTGCGTACACATTTCAAATATGACCCCAAAACCGGCGCCCTTTTAGAGAAAACCGATGCCAACGGCATTACTCTGGGTTATAATATCGACGGATTCGGCAGAACCACCACCCTGTGGGGGCCGGATATTAAAGATCCGAAAAAACGGGTGCAGCTTGCCAGCTATAATCTAACCACAAGCCCGGGTGGATATGGTACAATCTTTATCAAAAAACAGCCGGTTTGGGAGGATCTCCAGGGATATGAACAGGGTATCTGGCGAACAAGCGGTAATAAACTGACCCCACCTTATTGGAGCACTGAGTGGGAACATCGCGACGCATTGGGAAGAGTCTATTTACAGAGGTCTTCTATTCCCGATGGCTTTAGCATTAATAAACAAAAATTGTATGATTCGGCAGGACGCCTATGGAAAGAATCACTACCCTATTTTTCCTATTCGAATACTGATGATATTCACTGGACAGAATTTAGTTATAACAATGCAGGAAAGATCGATACGATTCGGGTAAATAAAGACCATGCCGACGAGAAAATAACCGCGATGACCTACTATGCCGGCAAAAAATACCTGGATCGCACGGTCGCTTACGGCACCAAGCACGCTGCCAGCACCCGGCTTACCCTTAACAGCCACGGCAAGCTGGTAGAGCGCGTCGATCCGGATACCGGAAAGACCACCTATCATTATGATCTACTCGGCAGGCCCCATACCATTATCGATCCGAAAATAGTGAAAAATACCACCACCTATTCCTCCCTGGGATTGAAGAAAAGTGTGCAGAATAATGATATGGGGTTGACCAAATTCAGTTATGATCGTACCGGTTTGCTTCACCAAAAAATCGATGCGAACAATAATGTTACGACTTATACCTACGATCAGTTGGGGCGCCTTTCACACAAAAAGATCTTCAGACCGCAGGGGTTATCTGACCGGGCCAATCAACGAGATATACATTATTATTACGATCAGCAGAATCTCCCCGGCGCTTTTAACAAAGGCCGTCTGACCGGTATAAAAGTAACCGATAATTTCGGTAAAGAAAATACGTGCAGCTATCAATATGCCTATGATGCTTACGGTCAGCTAATATATTCGATGATGACTGTACCGGAAGGTAGTTTTGTCGAATCTCACACTTACGCTCCCACCGGGGAGCTGCTGCGGCAAACCCTGCCGGATCGTACCGTAATCCAACCGGCTTATGATACCGCCGGCCGGCTGCTGAAACTATCCGGCGGGTTAAATTACCGAGGCCCCGAAACACCGCCGGAAGCCGGTGTTACCTTTTTAAGATATACCGCCATGGACCAGCCGGACAGTGTGGAGTATCTAAACGGCGTCACCGCGACATACGATTACTCCAACGAAGGGTTATTGCAGCATCACCGGATTTATACGGAGAGCAATACCTATCTTAAGCATTCCTATCAATGGACGCCGGTTTATGATATTCATCAAATTACCGACCATCAAAATGCCAACTATAACCAGGTTTTTACCTACGACCCGGTTAGCCGCCTGAAAAAGGCGACAGGTATCTATGGTTCAAAATCATATCATTACGATCGCTCGGGAAATATTACCGAAAAAGATGGGAAGATGTATACCTATCTTAAAGGAAAGCAGGCCAGCCACCGGGCACAAACTTTCGGGGATATGACCTTCACCTACGATAATGCTGGTAATATGATTGGGAAAGATTTTGACGCTAGCACACAGAATTGGACCTATAATTATGATGGGGAAAATCGCCTGAGCCAGCTTTATAAATCAAACCCATCGACTGGCAAAAATATACTCACCAATCAATATACCTATGACCATGCCGGGCGTTTGATCCGCGAGAAACAGGGAACGGATTCCATTAGCCTTCACATTAGCGATCAATTCAAGGTTAGCATAAAGGGCACTCAGAAAAACTACACCAGCTACCTTAGCGGCCCGGACGGGCACGAGGCCTCCCTGACCCGGGCGGGCAGCGCCAGCTTGGTTCCCTCACCGTTTACCAGCACTCTTGAAGGGATCGGCCCATTTTATTATCAATTCCCCGGCTATGGCTTGTTCTCCAAGCTGCTCATTGTATTGAACGATGCGGCGCTCGCCCGAATATCCCTGCAATGGCTCTTGCTGGGCATCTCGTTATTGGCCATTTTGTTGGGGTTCTATAGCGTTCTGCGCTATCGCCGCGCCCGTAATTCCGACCGCTATCATCGCCCGGCCTGGGTCATTTCTTTTACTCCGCCGGTGCTGGCCGCCACCATCTTCTTAAGCATTATCGGCACGACACCCTCGGTATTGGCAGAACCGGTACTCCCGCCGGACAACGCCACGGTGTACTATCTGCATCATGATCATATTCACAGTATCTCCCTGATGACCGACGCCTCTGGCAATGTTGCGTATAAAGCCCATTATATGCCTTTTGGAGAACTGTACAGCGCGCCGGAAAATAGCGATCATTTTGAGCCGGAGTTTGCCGGGAAACCTTATAATCCATCCAGCAAACTGTATCACTATGGCGCGCGGTTTTACGATCCCCACCTGGCGCGCTTTATTACTGCCGATACCCAGGTAGGTAACGATCCCTTTTCACCCCAGGCCTTCAACCGTTACGCCTACTCTGGCAATAACCCGGTGGATGATTTTGATCCCAGCGGGCACATTCTTGTTTCTTTACTTGTTGGATTCTTTATCGGGGCGATTGTCAGCGCGGCATCCTATGGAATACAGCAAGCAATAAACCACAAAAGGTTTGATTGGGGCGATTTTGGAGCGGCATTTTTTATTGGGGCATTGAGCGGGCTGGCCGGTGGCATTGTTGGTTTAGGCACAACAGCACTTCTAGGAAATGCATTTCAAGTACTTATAAAATCAGCTACTGAAGTTGCCTTAAGGACTGCAAATATAGCAATCGGAATGGTTGCCGGCGCGGCAGGTGCTGCAGCCACCCAGGCAAGTTCTAATGCGTTAACTATGCTCTATACAGGAAAATCGCTAACGGCTGGTGAGTGGTTTAAAAGCATGACACTTGCTATCGTTATTGGCGGTGCATTCGGTGCCTTGACCGGCATCATTAAAGGTACCAATCTCTCCGTGGTGAATCCGGGCGAATCTAAAACCATGGTTGAGGAGGAAGAGCCTATAAATGTTGAAACAAAGAGACGATTTGGAAGTTACCGCGGCCTTAAGATAGCGGGTGATGAAACCAGGGAAACCGGAAGGTGGATTCTTGAGGTTAAGTCTATTTCAGGAAAGCAATGGGCCATAGGTAACCCGTGGGAAATTTTAAAATCAGTTGGTACTTCTGCTGCTCTACTAACAAAAATTTTAAATGCAGCTTCTCAAGATTTGTCTAAAGATTTGCCTAAAGATTTGCACAAAAATAAACATAAAGATACAAACGCGGTTGCAAATGCTGTAAGTACGCAAGGTAGTAAACCCAAATATAAGACACATGATATGCATTAAGCCATTGTGCTTATATTACCGCATTCTGGTGCATAGCGCCGGAATACAGGTAAAAATCTGCATGAATGAAATAGAGAAACACAGTTGCATAAGTATATAATTTAGGAACACCAGTGTATAAATTTTGAGCTATTTCTGTGTATATTCTTTTGACAGCAGAACGATCGCCGGAATATTGAATGGCTTCAATCATCATCAAAAGCCATTTCAATGAGGACGAGTCTCCCCGGGATGAAAATAGCTGAAAATTGATAAACCTGGTATTTTAGCTAAATAACGTGCCATGTAGTCAATTAGACACAGTGCGGTAGTCTGGAAATAGATGGTATTGACTTTCAAGACATCGAAGCCAGCGATGACGGAATAAGCGATTTTCTTTTTAAAACAACTCGGCTTGATATCTCTTTAATGGAGTAAATCACACAAACTCTGTGAATGCTTGTTACGAAAGTCTATAGGAGAGCCGGATGCGGGAAATCCGCACGTCCGGTTCGACGAGGGGAAAGGAGGATGAAGGCTGGCAATAGTATCATTATGATGCTCCGAACTCCATCTCCTTTTCTACTCTACTGGTTTCGGTCGGTTTATACATTTTTATCCGAAATAATAGCAATTTTGAGTGAGCCAAAGCGTTCATTCGTGTTTTCCACAGGACAAAAGAAAGGCAAACGCCATGAGTAGCGATGACAAAAACAAAACATCCGAAATCACCATTTACCCGGCGGATGAAAGCCATCACCAATATGCGGAAGCGATTTCCCGTTTAATCGAAGAAAGCGCCCAAAGCCCGGCCATCGGGATTGCCAAACGCCCCCCGGAATACATTCGCCAAAAAATGTCCGAGGGAAAAGCCGTTATCGCGCTGCACAAAGATGGGCGATTGGGGGGATTTACCTACATCGAAACCTGGTCGCACAATCGTTATGTTGCCAATTCCGGGTTGATTGTTGCGCCGGAATTTCGCAATCAGCATTTGGGTAAGCGGATTAAGCAGGCGGCGTTCGAACTGTCGCGCAAAAAATATCCCAACGCCAAAATCTTCTCCATCACCACCAGCCACGCGGTGATGAAATTAAACGCCGGGATCGGGTTCAAACCGGTTCCCTTCTCGGAATTAACCACCGATATCGAATTCTGGAATGGCTGCCAAACCTGCCATAATTATGATATTCTCATCCGCAACAATCGCAAACACTGCCTTTGTACCGGGTTGTTGTACGACCCAACCGCCAAACCATCACGACCGGTAAAAGTGAATGGCAGTTCCCTGGCAGTGCTGGCATTTAGCGGTGGATTGGATACGTCCTATTGTGTCAAATATCTTGCTGAAACCAAAGGGCTGGAAGTGCACTCCGTTATTGTCAACACCGGCGGGTTTAGCACGGGAGAGTTGAAGGAGATCGAGACAAAGGCTTACCAATTAGGCGTTACCAACCATGTCGTGTTAGATGAAACTGCCAATTATTATCAAAAATGTATTAAATATCTCATCTTTGGCAATGTGTTGAAAAATAACACCTACCCGCTTTCGGTCAGCTCCGAGCGCGCTTTTCAGGCAATGGCAATTGCGAATTACGCCAGTAAGGTGAACGCCGGTTATGTTGCCCACGGCAGCACCGGCGCCGGCAATGACCAGGTGCGCTTTGATATGATTTTTAATATTTTGATTCCAGATATCGAAATCCTTACCCCTATCCGCGATCAAAAACTGTCTCGCAATGATGAGATCGAATTCCTAAAATCCCGGGGAGTCGAACAAGATTGGGAGAAATTGCAATATTCGATTAACAAAGGCGTTTGGGGCACTTCCGTTGGCGGGCGGGAGACGCTGACCTCCTGCGACTTTTTACCGGAGGAAGCCTTTCCCACCCAATTAGGCAAATCTGAGCCGGAAGTGGTGGAGCTGAAATTTGAGAAAGGCGAATTGGTTGGCGTCAACGAAAAAACATTCGATCATCCCCTGCAAGCGATCCAAACGCTGGAAAAGATCGCCGGCCCCTTCGCCATCGGGCGCGATATGCATGTCGGCGATACCATTATCGGCATCAAGGGCCGGGTTGGATTTGAAGCAGCGGCAGCGCTCATTGCCATCAAAGCCCATCATGCACTGGAAAAACACGTGCTGACCAAATGGCAATTGTATTGGAAAGATCAGTTAGCAGTTTGGTACGGCAACCTATTGCACGAAGGCCAATACCTTGACCCGGTGATGCGCAACATCGAATGCTTTTTTGAGGATGCCCAAAAAAATGTCAGCGGCACGGTTTCTGTAAATTTAGCGCCGTATCGGTTTCAAATTCTCGGTATCACCTCGCAACACGACCTGATGTCCCCGGAAATTGCCCACTACGGCGAAATGAACAATGCCTGGAGTGGAGAAGACGTAAAAGGGTTTGCTAAAATTTTGGCGAATCAATCGATGATTTATCATAAAGTCAACGAGGCTGATAAGGATAAAGGGTGAATGATAAAAAATAAGTAGCAGTAGGAATGGAAGTGGAAAGTTGCAAATGACAATTAGCAGCAAATTTTTAGTGGAGCAAGCCGTGGTTTTTACAACACGATAGATTTATACTATTGTTCTATCAAGCACTCACCCTTTCGTTCGCTCAATGGCCTTTGCCCATTCGGCGCGCTTTAATGGGTATTCGACTCATTTGTAACCTTTTTATTTTCAAAGCATTCATTATTTAAACACAGGTTGATTAGCACAGGTACTATGAACCTGGAAAAAATCAATGATAATCCGGATAACCTGTGGTAAACGAATAATCGAATTAGCCTACAAACTTCACCAGGAGGAAAAAATGCAATTTACGAAACATACAACCCTACAAATATACACTCCGGAGCAACAAGGCAGCGGTGCATTCGATGGCGGTAAAATCACCGAAATTAAACCGATTGATTTTCCCGGTGGAACGTCGCAGGCAAAACGCATCGGGCCGTTGTTTTATTGGGCCTGGGCTTCCGCCAATGGCGATGGCGTTATTGGCATGCACCCTCACCAGGCGTTCGAAATTATAAGCTACGTACTGGAAGGCGAAATCGGCCACACCGACAGCGGCGGCAACAAAAGCCGCGTTGCAAAAGGCGGCGCGCAGGTAATGCAAACCGGCTCCGGCATTTATCATCAGGAAGAAATGTTCGGCGACCGCACCGATTTTTTCCAAATTTGGTTCGAGCCGTATTTGCGGGAATCCATCAAGAAAAAACCAACCTATAACGAGTTCCACCATGATGATTTCCCGGTTCGCCGGGATAACGGCGCGAGCGTCAAAAC
>CAXHHS010000376.1:0-6893 GCA_964015645.1 uncultured bacterium | reverse complement strand
GAATTGCTTGTCCCGGGCCGCCTCAAGGGCCGGCTCGGACAGCTCCGCTGCTTCCCAATTTTTTTCGCTTATCCGGGCAATTTCTGCGGCGATAAGCAGAAATTTATGGCGAAAATTATCCGGGCAGTTTTCTGCCCAAACTTGCAACTGTTGTTGATTTTCCTGTAATTGTTTCCAATACGTTTTCCGGCGTTTTTGGGGTACCTGTCGGCAAAGCGCAGCTAAAATGAGCGAATGATAAAAATTATGGGCAGCAGTCGAAAAGTGGCCGGCAACAAAAGAGAGTTTATCCTTTGAGGCATCAATACATTGAAGGGCATCTTGCAATTGCCCGTAAAGGTAAAAGATAAAGGCTTTCAGAACATTGTAATGTGTGAACGCCGGAATTCCTTTGCGTTCCATAAGATCTTTTTCAAATGCTTTGTCATCAAAAGCATCGTTTCGGAAAGTTTGCTTACTTTCTGTCTGCCCGGTTAAGTTTAGCGCTGCCAACTGTACTGCCGTAATCGGGTCGGTAGCATGTTGATTGCGAGTTTTTTGACTAAAGCGCATGAGTTCCGTTAGTTCCGGGAGCAGTGCGTGCAAGTTTTTGCCCATGTAAAAGAGACACAGCGCCCGGTTATAGCAATGATACCCGGCAAATTGCAGTTCCCCGGATTCTAGGCCAGCCTGAAATCCTTCATCGTTGATTTTTAGTATGCGGTTAAGATGTTGTGACCAATGATTGATAAACGCTGCAAATACATGAGTGGATTTACATTTTTGTGCCGAACTATAAAATTTTTCGCTCAACTGAATGGCCAACTGTCCGAATTCATTTGCCAATTGATATTCACGTACAACAGAGCTGAAAACAAGGCCATAAAAGGCATAACCAAAGACGGAATCGGGGGTATGCCCATATTTCAGAGAAACTTTAACCATCACAAGCGTAGTTACACGACATAATGCCGGATGAGCAATGTAGCAAAGTACCGCTACGCTAGCGAGTAACTTAAGTGTTACTTTTACTTCCGGGAGTGTTGTTTCCGGGGCATTCAGCAACGAAGCGATGCCTCGATTCCCTAGTGTTTGTTTCGCTTCCTTAAGGAGGTTCTCAAGAGCAGATTCGAGGTTTTCCGCCGGTAGGTCGATATCCAAATGAGCCAGGGCCTGCCTGCCCGTTTCAATGGCTTTGGCATATTGACCATTCAAAGTATCCTGGATGACAAGCATATTGTGAACTTCAGCCTTTTCAACGGCGGTCTTAGCATGTTGTAAAATTTCTTTAACGAGATATCCTGATTGCTCAAAATAGCCCATTAAATACTCTGCTTCTGCCAGGTGCTTGTGTAATTCGAAAGCCAAATCGTATTTCGCTGCCCAAATATCGCCAGATAAACAATCGATTCCGGCAATTAAATAGTCCCTGGCCGCGCTATATCCTGTTGACTCCTTGGCCTTAATGCCTGCCTGCAAATTCAATTTAGCCAATTTAATTTTTTCGCTCTTACCCGTAAGTAGTTCTCTTCCGATATTCAGGTGATCAACAAGCTCAAAAAGTCGCTCTTCCTGTTCATTTTTAGCGATGTTTTTTAATAGTAGTTTTCCAATTCCCAGGTGCACCACTTTTTTTTGTGATTCTTCAATCAAAGCATAAGCCGCCTGTTGCACCCGATCATGCAAAAATTTAAACGTTACATTTTGAGGGTTGTTGATTATGGGATTTGTATCGAAGTCGTAAAATTGCATTTCGAATTCCGAATTCGGTATGACCAGGCCCTCTTGAATTGCCGGCCAAAGGTTTTTGGACGTTTCTGCCGGCGAAGTTTCATAAATTATTGAGAGGGTGTTTAAATCAAAACGGTTTCCAATACACGCTGCAAGTTGCAGAACCTTTTGCATAGCTCCCGGCAATCTCTTCAATTTTCGAATCATCAATTCTACGACATTGTTGGTAATATCGGCCGCTTTAATTTTGGCGAGTTCCCATTGCCAGCAAAGCATTTTTGAATCGAAGTAAATTAACTCTTCCTGGTACAGTGTTTTCAAAAATTGGCGTAAAAAAAAAGGGTTGCCATTGGTCTTGCGAAGCATCAAATCTGCCAGGTCGTTTGTACGGCCGCTATCACGATCAAAGGTTTCGGCGATCAATTGGCTGGTATGCTTTAAATCCAGTGGCGCCAGGACAATTTCATTAATTACGATCCCCTCCTCTTTTAAGGAGTCCAGAGTTATCATCAAGGGATGGGTTGGGTAAACTTCATTATCGCGATAAGCGCCCAGGAGATAAAGGAAATGGGTATCCAGATCGGTTATCATTAACTCTATCAATTTAAGCGATGCGGAGTCTGCCCACTGCAAGTCATCCAAAAAAATAACCAACGGATGTTCTTTCTGGCAAAAAACACGCATGAAGCTCTGAAAAACGAGTTTAAAGCGGTTTTCGGCTTGCCGGGGTTCAAGCTCAGGCACTGCCGGTTGTAACCCTATAATCAGTTCAACTTCAGGAATCACATCGATAATGACATGGCCATTTATTCCCATTGCTGAGAGTAGTTTTTCCTTCCAGACGGTAAGCTGCTCTTCGCTTTCCGTAAGAAGTTGCCGAACAAGCTCCCGGAACGCTGCAACAATGGCGCTGTAAGGTACCGTGCGCTGTAGCTGATCGAATTTACCGGAGGTGAAATATCCGCGTTTCTGTACAATCGGCTTGTGAATTTCGTTAACCAAAGCCGATTTGCCAATACCGGAATACCCGCTAACCAAAAGCATTTCCGTTTTTCCCTGGCCGGCACGGTCGAAACCGGCCAGGAGTTCAGCAATTTCATTTTCACGACCATACAGTTTTTGCGGTATTTGGAATCTGCCTTTCAGATCACGCTCACCGGGAGCGAAATCATCTACTCGCTTCGAAACCCTCCATTGTTTCAGGCATGTTTCAAGATCTGCTTGAATACCAAAAGCGCTATGATATCTTTCTTCGGCGGTTTTAGCGATCATCTTCATCACGATATTAGAGATGGCAACAGGGATTTCCTTTTTCACTTTGGCGGGAGGGAGGGGTGTTTTTGCAATATGACAGTGCACCAACTCCATCGGGTCTTGCGCCTGAAAGGGCAATTGCCTTGCCAATATCTCGTAGAGCGTAATCCCCATCGAAT
The DNA here is from genome assembly GCA_964015645.1 of uncultured bacterium. Taxonomy (GTDB): domain Bacteria; phylum Calditrichota; class Calditrichia; order RBG-13-44-9; family J075; genus CAXHHS01. The sequence continues at coordinate 3,750 of CAXHHS010000376.1, read as the reverse complement.
ACAAGTCTGTGCGATAATCGATGGCCCGATTCATTCTGCCGGTTTGCTCCGGCGACATATAAGCGAGCGTACCTTCCAAACGAACAGGGTGGCTAATCTTTTGATTTTCCTTTGGCAAACGCGATGAAATGCTAAAGTCAATCAATTTGACCTGTTTAGTATCAAGATTAACAATAATATTTTTAGGATTGATGTCTTTATGGATAATCTGGTTTTGGTGAAGAATTGCTACCGCTTTGGCCAATTTAATAGCGATTTCAAGAGCGGTGGTAAAATCGATTTCATTGTTATCGATAACCGTCTTAAGCGATTTTCCGCCAATATCTTCCAAAACCAGTGCCGGTCGATTTCTATCGGCCACAAAAGCGAGCGCCTTTACAATGCCTTCATCATCCAGGTTTTTGACAATATCATATTCGCGCTTTAGATTAGTAATGTCAAAATCACCGGGGTATTCGGTATTGAGGGTTTTTATGATGACGGATTTATCATCAGCTTCACGAATTCCACGATAGACGATTCGTTTTCTACCTCTAAAGACTTCCTCGACGATATTATATCCTGCGAGCATTTTTACTCCTTAACGGTATATTTATCTTAGAGGTTTTGCTTGTAAAACCGTTTTGTGCTGGCCACTTATCCACAAAACAGCTAATATTCATTTGAATGTTATTCCGGTAAGAATTTATGGAATGATTTTTAGTTATAAAAGATGAAATATGGGCAAATTTCTACAATCTTTGAAAGTGGTTGGCAAATTTTCGTTCTCTTTTTTAAAACAGGTTGTTTAATTTTTCTACCAGTTCAATTTTTCGCGCCATGCCAACCACTTGATCTACAACTTCACCCTTTTTAAAAAGCATAAAGGTTGGTATTTTTCGAATACCATACATTGACGGTATTTGAGAATTGTTATCAACATCCATTCTTCCCACTTTGATTTTTCCTTCAAATTCAACCGCAAGTTCAACAATAATCGGCACCATAATTTGAGAAGCCCCTTTCCAGGAAACAAAAAAATCCACCAGTATCGGCCCGGCGCTGTCGAGCACTTCCTGCTGGAAATTCTCATCCGTTAATATGATGTACTTATTTTTTGTTGCCATAATGTCTTAATATCTCCATTCGAATTTTTTAGAGTTATAAAGTCAGGTCTGCCGGAGGAATTCAGCGATCAATTTTGTGATCTCCCCGGGGGCGTCCTCAAGACAGTAGTGGCCAACACCTTCTAAATAATGTGTGATACCGTTCGGAAAAGCTTCGCTGAACAAAGGAATGAAATGTTCCGGCTGCAGGGTTTGATCGGCCATTCCCCAAATGGCCAGGGCTGGCTTACGGGAAAGTGTCCTGGCCGTAGAAGCGTCGGCTGGCTCGAACCGATGGGCGCCTTCCGCAAAGCCTTTCGCCCAACCAATTGCACCCAGGCAATACTCCGGGGCCTTAAAAGGAGCGCGATAGGCACGCAGCCAGGTATTTGTGATTACGTCGTTGCGCTCAAAGCCATTGAGTTTTAGTGTGCTGAGGATAGTATAGTCGAGCTGCCCGAGAATTTGTTCGAGGATACCGTCGGCATACGCCCTGGCGATCCAGCTGAACCACGGCGAGGTAGCCGCGTTTTTCGCAAGTGCCTCACCGAGACCCGGCTGACCCAGCGGGGTGGGGCCGTTGGCGCTAATGATCCGTTTGATGCGATCCGGGTGGCGAATCGCCAGGCCAAGCCCTGCTGGTCCGCCAAAGTCGTGCATTACGAGCGTGATATCTTTCAGGTTAAGGTCCAGGACGAACCGCTCCAGGTTGCCGATATGATCCTGGAGGAGGTAGGTTCTGTTTTGGGGCGTCTCGCTTTTTCCGAAACCCATGTGGTCGGGCACGATCACTCTATACCGCGGCGAAAAAGCCTTGATGAGATTCCTGAACAGATATCCCCAGGTTGGCTCTCCATGAAGGGCCAGGATGGTTTCCCCTTTTCCTTCGTCTACGTAATGCATTCGAAAACCCGGCGCTTCGGTGTAGCGAGCTTCAAAAGGCCATGTACCATCGAAGGTCTCCCCGGGAGGGATGATGGTCGTTAGCTGTGATAATTCGTTTTGGTATTTTGCCATTATATTACCTCCAAATTTACGACACCTTCGGCAATTTCTTCACTCGTATAACGCGGGGTAATGTGTTGCGGGCAATTCCAGTCATAAGCCTGAACGTTAAATATAACCAGCCGCTCGATCCGGGCATTGTATTCGGGCATTGCAAGTTTCTGTAACAATTCGGGATTTTCATTAGCATCGATAATTTTCGCTTCTGCCCATATTTTTAATCGCCGCCTGGAGGGATAGTCAATCAGAAATAAAGACGCTTTATGGCTGGAATTGATATTTCCAGCGCTGATGTATTGCATATTCCCGCGAAAATCAGCATAGCCAAGTGTTGTATTATCAATCACTTTCAGAAATCCTTTGGGGCCGCCGCGAAATTGTACGTATGGCCAGCCATTTTCTCCAACCGTAGCCATATAAAAACTGTCCCGCGATTGGATAAAGGAGGTTTCTCTGCCCGTAAGCATATATTGATCGCCGGATACTTCTACGCGAGCATAAGATTTCCGGGAGCCATATTGTTCCTGGATTTTTTTGACACTGTCTGTAAAGGCAAGTTTGGTGAAGTTCTGATTCATGGCTTATCCTTTTTATTTCACTTTTATAAACCTGAAGCGCCGTGGCCTAAAACACGACGCCACGAGTTATCAACCGTTATTTAACGATAGCTTCGCTCTGTAAGGGATCGACGTGCTGCGTTAAAAAGCTTCGGATGTAATTGGCGATGATGTTACCATCTTCTTCCAATGCAAAATGCCCGGTATCCAATAAGTGGAATTCAACATTTTTCAGATCGCGTTTGTAAGGAAATGCGCCTTCCGCCGGAAAGATGTAGTCATTTTTACCCCAAACAATTAATGTTGGCGGTTGATGGGTTCTAAAATACGCTTGCCATGCCGGATAAAGCGGCACATTGGTTTGATAATCATAAAACAACTGAAGCTGAATGGCCGGATTCCCTTCCCGGGTTAAATGCCGCAAATCCACATTCCAATTATCGGGGCTGATGATTTCCGTATTCCGAACGCCATGGGTATACTGCCATTCCACGCCTTCCGGGGAGATAAATCCTTTTAAGGGTTCTGCATTTTCCGGTGTTCTGTTTTTCCAATATTTTTTGATCGGATCCCAAAACTCTCTTAATCCTTCATCATAAGCGTTGCCATTTTGTACTAAGAGCGCTTGCACTCTTTCAGGGTATTTTGCTGCGATCCTGAAGCCAACCGGCGCGCCGTAATCCATCAGGTATATTGAATAAGAGTTGATATCGAGTTTGTCTAAAAACTTTTCGATCAAAAGGCTGTAATTGTCGAAGCTGTATTCAAAATTTTCCATTGGCGGTTGAGCGCTGTTTCCGAAACCGGGATAATCCGGGGCTATTAGGTGGAATTGATCCGAGAGCGCCGGAATCAAATTGCGGAACATGTGCGAGGAAGTTGGAAAGCCGTGCAGTAACAAAATTGTTGGCGCATCTTTGGGGCCGGCTTCGCGATAAAATATATCCAATCCATCTATCTTGATAGTTTTGTGCAAGGTTTGGTATTTTGTGGTTGAAGTTTGTTTCGCATCTACATCGGTAAAAAACGGGCCTGTTATGCTAACGACTAAAACAGCGACTACAAGGATTACCTTTTTAAAATTGATTTGTAACGTATTCATT
>CAXHHS010000375.1:0-6894 GCA_964015645.1 uncultured bacterium | reverse complement strand
AAGCGAATCCGCGCTGGTCGATAGTTACAAACGCCTGATTTCGCCATCGATTGAGCGGGAAGTGCGCGGCGAAATGTCTGATAAATCCGACGAACACGCCATCCAAATTTTCGCCAAAAACCTGAAAAGCCTCTTGTTGCAGCCGCCGGTCAAAGGGCGCATGATTATGGGCATCGATCCCGGCTTCCGCTCCGGTTGTAAAGTTGCCATCATCGACGAAACCGGAAAATACCTGGAAGGCGATACGATATTTCCCCATCCCCCGCAAAACAATGTATTCGAAGCCAAAACCAAACTCTGGCGAATGATTGAAAAACATAAAACGGAGATTGTCGCGAGTGGCAATGGAACTGCTTCCCGTGAAACCGAATCCCTGGTTGCGGAATTGATCGGTGAGATCAAAGAACAAAACCCCGGCCTGGAATTGGGATATATTATCGTGAACGAAGCCGGGGCTTCGGTGTATTCCGCTTCAAAAGTGGCGAAGGAAGAATTCCCCGATCTCGACGCTAGTATGCGCGGCAATATCTCCATCGCCCGCCGGTTGATGGATCCGCTGGCAGAGCTGGTTAAGATTGATCCCAAGCATATCGGCGTGGGATTGTATCAGCACGATGTCAATCAAAAAAATCTTGATGAGGCGCTGGAAGTGGTGGTAGAATCTGCCGTGAATTCCGTGGGCGTGGATTTGAATACAGCCTCTGCCAGCTTGTTAAAACACGTTTCCGGCCTCACCAGCCGCTCGGCAGAAAATATCGTAAAATTTCGCGATGAAAAAGGCAAATTCCGCAACCGCAAACAATTGCAAAAAGTTTCCGGAATCGGTGATATTGCCTTTCAGCAATCCGCAGGATTTTTACGCATTCCCGAAGGCGATAATCCGTTGGATAATACCGGCATTCACCCGGAATCTTACGACGCGACCGAAAAGCTGCTGGCACTTTTTGATTCCGGTGACGACCAAAAATCCTGGCAGGGGTTGCGAAAACGCTTTCGTGCGGAAAGGCGTAATCTCAGCGAAGTTGCCGGGCAGGTTGGCGTTGGCGAACCGACGCTGGAAGATATTTTGGCGGATTTGGAAAAGCCGGGCCGCGACCCTCGTGATGAAATGCCCCAGCCGATCCTGAAAAGCGATGTGCTAAAAATGGAAGATTTACGCGAAGGCATGATGTTAAAAGGAACTGTGCGCAATGTCGTCGATTTCGGGGCTTTCGTGGACATCGGCGTCAAACGCGACGGGCTGGTTCACGTCAGCGAAATGGCCAACCGGTTTGTCAAAAACCCCCTCGATATCGTTTCCGTCGGCGATGTCGTTAGCGTAAAAGTGATCGGCGTGGATATGCAAAAAGGGCGGGTTAAGCTTTCGATGAAGATTTGAGCAATTTAAAACGAATAATGAATATCGAACACCGAATGTCGAATATCGAAACTTTGAAATTCGATATGATGATGTTCGATATTGTGATCGTTACGGAGTTAAGCGAAGCGGCCTCCGTAACGATCGTTATTAATCTACAGGATGTCTTAGAGGCTGTTTGAAAATTTAAATTTAGCTGTTTTCCAGCCAATTGAAGTTGATGTTTTGGATAAAATCGGCACTAAATCTGTCAATTTCGCCCAGAAAGTGATACGAAAATACAGTTTTGATACGACCAGACTTATTTTCCAAACACGCTCTTAGCAGTCGGTAGTGGGAATTTCCAGCGCCACCACTCACACCAAAACAGCGCGCTCCCCCGCTTCTAATTCTCGTACGGAAATTTAAGATTTAGGTAGGTGGTTCCCAACAAAAATATATTGTGAGTTTTTGTATTGTAAGTGTTGATATATGGATGTATATTAAAAGTCAACAGGAAAATAGCTCCGAATGTTGATCAGGGAAAATAAAATGAAAATAAGTGATGCAAGCCTTTCCCGATATATCGAAACAATGTATATTTCTTTAGCGTTAAATTAATAACGAGAAATTAAATACCGGAAGGGAATCTACCGCTGTTAACCCCTCTATTTATTTATAGTCAGTAAGGGGAGAAATATGTTGGAGAAAGAATTTCAATTTTATTTAGATAACCAAGATGTTCTGGTTGAAAAATATAACGGTAGATTTATTGTGATTATAGGTGAAGAAGTTATCGGCGATTATGAAACGAACTCCGATGCCTTAACAGAAGCCCAAAAAAATCACGAACCCGGAACGTTTTTAATTCAGTATTGTGCGCCTGGAACGGATACAGTTTCTCAGACATTTCGTTCTAGAGCGATCTTCCAAAAAGTATGAAACCTAAAAAATTATCGGCTTTTACAATTACGTATGACCGCCTAGTAAGAGAAGTCATAACCGATGCGAAAATAGCCTCACCAATTGATTCTACTATGGCTCCTTATGATTTAAAAGCAATTTGGGATACCGGTGCAACCAGTTCCGTTATTACCGAAACATTGGCCAGACACCTAAAACTTCCTGTAACGGGAAAAGTTAAAGTTTTGGGCGTTAACAGCTCGGAAATTGTTAATACATATATTGTTGATATTTATTTGCCAAATATGGTCATAATTCAAGGAGTTACTGTTACAGAAGCAAAAAATTTAGGGCCGGGAGAAATTCACTTACTTATTGGTATGGATATTATCCGCAATGGTGATTTTGCTATTACCAATAAAGATTTAAAAACAACGTTTTCATTCCAAATGCCTTCAGATCAATCCATCGATTTTGTTCCCAGGGCAATTACAATCAATGAAAGACATAACCGTATTGCCGAAGAAAAAAAACGTGCCCTAAAAAACAAGAGAAAGTGCCGCAAAAATAAATAAGAAGTCGTAAGTCAACGTAATAGAATCTTGAATGCATATGAAATATAAATGATTCGGGATATCTTAGCAGTCAGTAGTGAGGATTTATAAGTTAATTTTCAGCCAACCGAACTGTTATCCAAACCTCTTTTGCATCCAGCGATTTTAGCAAATCATCCGGGTTACGCATTCCGCCAAGAGGACCACTGCGCCCGCCGCCACGAGGCGGACGATTGCCAAAACCAACGCCGCCACCGGGAGGGCCGCCAAACCCGCCACCACCGCGCCCGCGCATAGCATTGCGGCGTTCTTCCATCATCTCTTTGATTTGCTGGCGGGTTTCTTCATCCACGCCGGCGATCTCTAACCCGACGTTTATCTTTTTACTCCTAGCGTTTACGGCAACCGGTGAATTCTTGTCTTCGCGAAGCGGAATACGAAATTCGTAGCTGTAAGTGTAGTTTTGATAATCCACTGCAACTTTGATGGCATTCGATGCTTCGATTGCCAGTTCCGCGCTATCTTCGTTCACCAGGTAGAAGGTTCCGCTTAATTTCACCGGTTGCTGGCGGGTTTCGACAAACCTCCCATCGTTACTCCCCCGGCCCATTCTGCCGAGGCGTTCCAAACCGGCATCCAGGGCATTTTCATCGATGTAACGAATACCGAGGTGTTTGCGTTTTTTTCCACTACCATCAACCCAAATCGTAATGCCGCGAGCGTTGATCATTTGCGCCAGGCGATTATCTTGGAAACTGAGCATCAGACTAACAACATCATCGTCGTTGGCAACCCCGTAAACGATATCCAAATCTTCATTATATTCGATGGGGTAGGTTTCCCAATCATTATCATTTCCGTCTATAGCGATTTTTTGCTGATCCCATTGGCTGTTGACCTGTTTTCCCAAACAACCGGAAAACAGAAATGTAAACATAATATAAACAATCGCTAGTGAAGCCAGGTTTTTGGGTAACAAAATGATTTCTCCTGTCTGAAACCCTTTCAGGGTTTGCTGTTTTAATTCTACAGTTCCAGAGTTCGGCAAATAACACCGAACCCTGGGCTTTGATCTATAATGCCTTCGGCATATTTAAATACTGCGAAGCGGTTTTATAACAAAGCCCAGAGTTTCCCGGTCTTCCGGGATACCCTGGGAATAAAGGCAATCAAAAAACAAACCCTGAAAGGGTTTTAGAAAAAACGAAGTCTGTTATCCTCAATCAGCTCTCACTTTCTATCCCATTTCTTCCGCCGATGTTCCCCGGGAAATCCTCGTTCAAAGGGCATAAAGCGATCTTCTCTAAATTCTTGGAATTTTTCAGCTTGCTCGGGCGTTAAAACCGCTTCGATCTCTGCATTCATTTTTTCCATTTCCTCCCGGATATTTTGAAGCTTATTTTCGAATTTTCCCTTAAACATCTTATGACGCCCTCGCGTGAATAACTCGCTTCGTTTTTGGAAAATCTGCTCGATTTTTTCGAACTGATCGTTGCTGAGATCCAGCATGTCTGATAAGCGACTTAATCTTCTTTCCATCATTCTATTAGCGCTTTTTTCGAAATGGGTTTGAAGACGGTTTTTTTGTTCATCCGTTAGCAAGCCATCCAACGCGTTGCGCATCGAATCCAATATCGTGGTAATTTCGCCCTGGTGCCGCTCGCGAATATCAACCATTTGGTTGGAGTATTTTTCCATCACGCTTTCAATTTCCGCTTTTTGTTCCGTATCCGGTTGAATAATATTTTCCATTGCGTGTAAAAATCGCCTGCTGTGATCCATCCGCTCGAATTTTTCCAGACGATTATGCCGCATGACACCGCTTCCCAAAGCGCCAATCGCCACACCAATAACCAGCGTTCCCAGGATAATTAACAATGTTTTGGTTTTAGTACTCATTACATACCTCATTTATCTTGTCCGGCAGTTTCATCCCTTCTTGTGACCGCTACTGTGCCGCTGCCAACTGCTACTTTGTGCTCTTAATCTATTTGCGTAAAATCTTCCAATTCCCAGGCATCTTCCAGCGTTAATTGCGGCATTGCCAGTGCCGAATCCAGTGACAATTCTTTTCCCTGGGAAAGATTGGCAGCAAACAGCAGAATTACCGCAACTGCACCGGCTATTGCAATTCGGCGAAACGCCCACAACAGGGACTCGAAAAAATTTTCCACACCATTAGATTGCTGGTTCTTCTCAGAATGGATACGTTGTATAACACGGTCAGCAAAAAACGGCTCGAAAGACGCCGAACCACTACTAGAAACCGCGCTTCGCAGGGCGCTAATCCGCTCCTTTTCCTTTTGTAATTCTTCTGATGCTGCTAACGCAGCGTCAAGCTCCTGCTGCTCATCCGGCGATAGTCGATCATCAAAAGACCGGTAGAGTAATTCCAATAATCTTGATTCCATTATGCTTCCCTTGGTTCTTTGTATGGCATTAAAATTTCCTTCAATTTTTTTTGTGCACGCGATAGCCGCGAGAGCGCCGTTCCGATGGGGATATCCAAAATCGCCGCTGCCTCTTCTGTTGAATAGCCATCGATCAAACGCAATACGATAATAGATCGATAATTCGGATCGAGTTTTTGGATGGCGCGCTGCACAATTTCTTTTTCACCGCTGTATGGTTGTTTTGTGCTTTCATCCGGTATATCAAATTTTCCATTTTCCGGCGTTTGGAAAAAGAATTTTGACCTCCTTTTACGCCGTTTTAATTCATTGAGCGACAAATTGATGGCTATACGGGTTAAATAAGTTGCGATTGTCGAATCTCCCCGGAAATTTTGTAACGAGCGATAAAACCGGATAAATGTTTCCTGGCCCACGTCGTCTGCTTCCGGGCAATTCCCCAGCATACCGATAACCGTCGCCGCTACCCGGGGCTCGTATTTTTTGACCAATTCCCGAAAGGCGTTTTCATTTCCGGCCAGGCAGGATTTTATCAATTCTTGGTCGCTCAAGCGTTACATTCCTTTCCTTTCTACTATTAGATTAGACCAGGCCAGGTTCTGAAATATTCCCTGTTTGCGAAAATTATACTTTGCGATGGAATATCACTGGAAACTCTTATTTTATGGGCGTTAAACTGGCGGTATAAATTCCGTCGAAATGTTCATCAATCCAAATTCTGCTGATGAAGTATTCGTATCCTTCGGCAACAATTTCAATAAAGTGTTCGCCGTAAGACAGTTTAACCTCTGCCGGTGTTTTTCCATAATTTTCACCGTCGATTGTGATATTACCGTCAACAGGATAGCTACGGATAGAGAAATATTTGTAAATAGCAATTTCTTTGCGAACCGATGGTTTAATTGGTTGGATAATGCGTGAGGCTGCTTTTAGATAGGGCATTGGGTCAACATGTTTCCCGGATTTCAAAATCGAGAAATGCAAATGAGAGCCGGTTACTCGCCCGCTTTTTCCGGCCAGGGCAATTAGCTGTCCGGCTTCTACCAGGTCGCCTTCTTTCACGATAATTCTTTTCAAGTGATGATACTTGGAAAGCAGATCATTGGAATGCTGGATATTAATCATATTACCGGAGGTTTTGTTATACCCGGTAAACATCACGACCCCGCTGCGCCAGGCGTATACAGAATCGCCAATTTCCACATCGATATCGAGGCCCCGGTGAAATTGCGGATCCCTGCCGCCGGATAGCGGGTTATCGCGATAGCCAAAACCGCTCGTAACGAGCCGCCACTCTCCCAATGGATGATAAGACGGTTCATCCTGGGGGAAAATAAATTGCGGCAAAAACAATATCGCTAATAAATAAAAGATGGATTTTAAGAGAATGATTTGCCTGTTTTCAATCATCGATACTTGTTCTATTTTTAACGGCTAAATATAGGAAATACAGAGAGAAATGGATATAAAAAAATCGCCGAAAATTCCGTTGCAAAAAGCAATATTTTAAATTATGTTTTATTTCAGAGGATTTAGAAATGTATCTTCCATTTGAGGCCGATTTTTCAACGTGGTTTCCATTCGGTTTTTTAATACTTCCTCAACTAAAATCAGGTTATGGCGTTAGATACTTTATGAATGTTATAATCGCGAAATTATTTTCAACCAATAATCCTTCTTTAGATTGGAT
>CAXHHS010000374.1:0-6896 GCA_964015645.1 uncultured bacterium | reverse complement strand
ATTTTACCTTCTCGGCAATATATAATTTTACCAAATCGATATTTTCATCGAGATTCTCTTCGGTGAGCGTTTCCTCTCCACGTAATGCTAGCGCTTTATTCAGATCTTCGAAAGCAACTTCTATGCGCCCTTCAACAGCGTGATCGTATACTTTCAAAAACATATAGCTTTCGCCCAACTCGTGCGATTTACCGATAGAGAACAAAATTATCAATAAAAATAAACTGGCGAGCCGGGGGGGGCGGTTTGCAAATCTTATTAAATTCCGTTCCATCAAATATAGCCTTCCCTGGTGTTTTTATCTTGATAAATCCATTAAGAACAGAGTATAAAGAAAAATTGAATTTTCCATTTAAAGATGACACCCCTCACAAAATAGCCCTACGATTATAAAAGGGGTAAAAAGCGATTTTTTCTATTCGACAATAACGAATCCGGCTTGTTTCAAAAAAGATAATGTTGTACTATTGGTGTTTTTAAACCACTGATTTTACAGATTGACACAGAAGAACTTATATCATTAAATATCTGTGCTAATCTGCGAAATCAGCAGTTTGAAACAGTAACTAGTACATCGCGGCAAAAAATGGTTCGCCACTTGAGATTTTATTCGTCTTCGACTCCGCTCAGACTGACACGCCATGGTGAGCGGAGTCGAACCATCAAACCGGTTAAATACTTCTGCCCCGGAGCACTAGAATTAAAGAAATTGACATTTGGAAAAAGGAAAAAATCATGAGCAGCAATGAAACACCGGATAAAACCGGCGTGGCCAATGACGGCCCTTCACATTTTATTCGAAATTTTATCAAAGAAGATATTGCCAAAAACAAGCACGGCGGGAAAGTACAAACTCGCTTTCCCCCGGAGCCGAACGGTTATTTGCATATCGGCCATTCCAAGGCAATTTGCCTGAATTTTGGATTGGCGGAGGAATTCGGTGGGAAATGCAATTTGCGTTTTGATGACACCAATCCCGCCAAAGAAGAAACCGAATATGTGGAAGCAATGAAACGCGACATCAAATGGTTGGGATATGATTGGGGAAATCGTGAACTTTACGCGTCCGATTATTTCGATCAGTTGTACGAATGGGCAATCGAGCTAATCAAAAAAGGCAAAGCGTACGTGGATGACCTCAACGCAGAGGAAATTCGCGAATATCGCGGAACCCTGACCGAGCCGGGAAAGGAAAGCCCCTATCGCAATCGTTCCGTGGATAAAAATCTCGACCTGTTTGAACGCATGAAAAACGGCGAATTTCCCGATGGTTCCAAGGTGCTTCGTGCAAAAATCGATATGGCGTCGCCAAATGTAAATATGCGCGACCCGGTTCTATACCGTATTCTCCATGCCTCGCACCACCGTACCGGCGATAAATGGAAAATTTACCCGATGTACGATTGGGCGCACGGCCAATCGGATTCCATCGAAGAAATTACCCATTCGCTTTGCACGCTGGAATTTGAAGATCATCGCCCGTTGTATAATTGGTTTATCGAACAGTTGGGCATTTTCCCTTCGCGTCAAATTGAATTTTCGCGCTTCAACTTAAGCTACATGATTACCAGCAAGCGCTTTTTGGCGAGCCTGATTTCCGAAGGCCGCTTAAAGGATTGGGATGATCCGCGAATGCCAACGCTGAGCGGCGTTCGGCGGCGCGGGTATACCCCGGAATCGATTCGCAATCTTTGCGATGCCATCGGCGTTACCAAAAGCGACAGCATTGTTGATATTTCGCAGCTCGACTATTGGCTGCGGGAAGATTTAAACAAACGGGCGCCGCGAGCAATGGCTGTTTTACATCCGCTAAAATTGGTTATTGAAAATTATCCCGAAGGTCAGGTAGAAGAATTGCATGCAGTAAACAATCCCGAAGCGCCGGAAATGGGTAAGCGCAAGCTGCCATTTTCACGTGAATTGTACATCGAACGCGATGATTTTCGCGAAGAAGCACCGAGGAAATATCGCCGGTTAGCACCGGGCAAAGAGGTGCGTTTGATGCACGCCTACTACGTTACCTGTACCGATTTTATCAAAGATGAACAAACCGGCGAAGTGGTAGAAGTTCGCTGCACCTACGATCCCCAAACCCGCGGCGGCTGGTCTTCCGATGGGCGCAAAGTGAAAGGCACTATTCATTGGGTTTCCGCCGCCCATGCCGCAGCAGCCGAAGTGCGCTTATACGACCATTTGTTTACCATACCAAACCCGACTGCCGCGAATTATAAAGAGCACCTGAATCCAAATTCGCTGGATGTTTTAGCGGATGCACTGGTAGAGCCAGGTTTGAAAAATGTTGAACCCGGAACCCACTACCAATTCTTACGCAATGGCTATTTTGTCGCCGATCCTGATTCGACGAAAGAAAAACCGGTTTTCAACCGCACTACTCCGTTAAGAGATAGCTGGGCGAAAATAGAAAACAAAGTAACGTAACGCAAGTTTCCAACTTGCGGCCAAAAAACGAGGCAACAATGACAACCATCCGAACCCGATTCGCCCCAAGCCCCACCGGCTATCTCCATGTCGGCGGATTACGAACGGCATTATACAGCTACCTGCTGGCGAAAAAGCACGGGGGAAAATTCATCCTCCGCATCGAAGACACCGACCGCACCCGCTTTGTGGAAGGAACAATGGAAAAACTAATGAACAGCTTAAAATGGACCGGCATCCAATACGACGAAGGCCCGGATGCCAGCGGCGATTACGGCCCCTATATTCAATCCGAGCGTCTCGATATTTATCGTGAACATATTCAAAAGCTGCTCGATTCCGGAAATGCCTACTATTGTTTCTGCACCCCGGAAGAACTGGATACCATGCGCGAACGGCAAATCGCCAATGGCGAAACACCGCGCTACGATGGCACCTGGCGCGACCGCGACCCTGACGAGGTACAGCAAAAATTAGCCGACGGTGCGCCGCATGTGGTACGTTTAAAAATGCCGCAGGAAGGCGAAACCACCTTCAAAGATTTGGTTCGCGGCACTGTGACAATTCCCAACGAAATGGTTGACGACCAGGTACTGTTAAAATCCGATGGATTTCCCACCTATCACCTGGCGGTAGTGGTGGACGACTACCACATGGGAATTACCCACATTATTCGCGGTGAGGAATGGATTAATAGCGTTCCCAAACACATCCAATTATATAAAGCGTTTGGATGGGAATTGCCGCAATTTGCTCATCTATCCCTGCTACTCAACCCGGATCGTTCCAAACTCAGCAAACGGCAGGGTGATGTGGCAGTGGAAGATTATATTGAAAAAGGATATTTGCCGGATGCGCTGGTTAATTTCGTTGCTCTGCTCGGCTGGAACCCCGGCGATGACCGCGAGTTTTTTACGATGGAAGAATTGATTGAAGCATTCAGTATCGAACGTATCAATAAATCGGGAGCGGTATTTGATATTGACAAACTGAATTGGATGAACGGAAACTACATCCGCAAATTACCGGAAGACGATCTCGTCAATTTCCTGACACCTTTTCTAAAAAAAGCCGGCGCCGATATTTCCGATGTCGAAAAAACTCGCAAAATCATTTTAGCGGTTCAGAAAAAAATCAATCGCGGGGAAGACGTTTTTTCCGCTGCCCGGATTTTTTACAATGACACCCTGGAGATTACCGAAACCGAAGCACTGGATTTTTTAAAGGAAGACAGCGCCCGCACTGTTCTAAAAACGTTTTTACAAAAAACAACTCCATTAGAAACACTCGACATGAATGCCTTTAAAAAATCTATGAAAGAAGTTCAGCAGGAAACCGGCATTAAAGGCCCGGCATTGTGGAAACCGGTTCGTGTCGCCCTCACCGGAGAAACTTCCGGCCCGGAATTGCCAGCGGTAATCGAAGTGTTTGGGAAGGAAAAAGTTATCAGCTACATTGAACAGACGCTTGAGAAATATATGTAACGGCGTGATTCGTGTTGCTTGATTCACGATTCACGGTCTAACGAATATAAAATTTAAATCCAAAAGGTCTTTGTATGAAATTAGCTGTCCTGTTGGGCGGCACATCCGCCGAACGTGATGTCTCACTTTCCAGCGGCGTGGCAATTGCCAGAACGTTAGCCGAAAACGGACACGATGTACAGGCAATCGATTGTGCCTATGGTGCTAAGGCATTGGATTTTATGAACATAGACGTTGGCGACCTCGTCAAAACAACTCCCCCGGATATCGAAAGACAAAAAATAAATCTCGACCGCAACATTTTCTCGACGATAGATTATTTAATTCGCGAGAAATTTGACATCATCGTTTTTGGCCTGCACGGCGGCTACGGGGAAAACGGAAAAATTCAAGCGATGCTGGAGCTTGCCCATATTCCATTTACCGGCAGCGGTTCTCTTGCCAGCGCGGTTGCGATGGATAAACATTTCTCCAAAATTATCTTTCAAGCAAATCACATCCCAACTCCGGAGTGGAGATATTTTCAACATAAAAAAGATGTTACTGAGCAAACAACCGAAGATTTGGGTTTCCCGTTAGTCGTAAAACCGAATGCCCAGGGATCCACTGTCGGACTTTCCATTGTCGAATCCTGGGAGAACGTTTGCCCGGCAGTGGACATTGCTTTTGAATATGACGACAACATTTTGCTGGAAACATATATTCCGGGGCGAGAACTTACAGTCGCCATCCTGGGAGAGCAGGCGTTGCCAGTAGTAGAGATCATTCCCGAAAGCGGTTTTTACGATTACGAATCAAAATACCAGGGTGGAAAAAGCCGTTATGAAGTGCCAGCAAATTTACCGGAAGACCTGACAACAGCGATTCAAAAAACAGCCTTGCGCGCCTACAAAGTGCTGGGCTGTGCCGGTTATGCCCGGGCGGATTTCCGCATGAATGAAAAAAACGAATTTTATTGCCTGGAAGTAAACACCTTGCCGGGAATGACTTCTACCAGCCTGGTGCCAAAGGCGGCGAAAGCAGTGGGATTGCAATTCCACCAACTCTTGGAAAAAATCATAAAATTCGCTATCAAAAATGATGAATAATCTTCAAATTAACCCAACCCATTTAAAACATTATGGAGGCTCTTATGCTAAAATATTTATCAAAATCGACGCCGGCAGTATTATTGGTTTTAGCAGGCTCTTTTTTAATGCAAAGTGTTTTTGCCCAACAGATGGAATACCCTCGCCCAAGCCCGTCATCGAGCGTTATGCAGGTTGTGGGAATTACGAAAGTATCCGTAGAATATTCCAGCCCGGGCGTTAAGGGCAGAACAATTTGGGGAGACCTGGTTCCTTACAATGAAGTCTGGCGCACCGGTGCAAATGCCGCCACACAAATCTCTTTTTCTACTGATGTAAAAATAAACAGCCAGGAATTAGCCGCCGGAACTTATAGCTTGTTCACAATTCCCGGCGAAACGGAATGGGATGTGATGTTTAATTCCAGAACGGAAATTGGCGGTAACGATTATAAAGAAGAAGCAGATGCCTTGAAACTCAAAGTAAGCCCGCAAACAGGCGACTTTAGAGAACGTATGTCCTTTTTAATCGAAAACAACACCAATGATGCTGCTGATATTGTGCTTCACTGGGAGAAACTTCGACTGGTGTTACGCATGGAAGTAAACACAGACGAAATGGTGATGAAAAACGCTGCTAATGAGATCGGTCAAGCCTGGCAAATTCCGTTTCGTGCTGCGAATTACTGTTTGACCAATGATGTTGATTTGGAAAAGGGACTGGAATACGCCGCGCTTTCAACATCGATCAAAACCGTATATTGGAACACCCGCGTTAAAGCGCAATTGGAAGCAAAGCTCGGCAAAAAAGATGTCGCCATAAAGACAATGGCCCAGGCTATCGAATTAGGCAATGCGATGGAAAATGCTCCTTTTGATTTCGATAGAATGAAAGGGCTGCTGGCTGAGTGGCAGGGAAATGAATAACAGTTCGCAATTCAGTTCGTAGTTCACGCTTTAGCTTGAATCGGTTTGTAGTTCAAGCTGAAGCATGAACCTTTAGCCTGAATCTTTAGCTTAACTTAGGTAGCATCGATTGAATACCATCAAAATCAATTTCACGCCATTTCCGGTCTTAATAACTGGGCGATTGAGATTGCGTCAGCTCAAAACGGAAGACGAGCATGACGTTTTTTCCCTTCGCTCCGATGATCGCGTCCTGGAATTTCTCGATAGGCCGAAAGCCCAAACTATTGAAGACGCCCGGCAGTTTATTTCGAATATAAACGAAGGCATTGCCAGAAACGAATGGATTTATTGGGCAATAACGCTTCAAGAGACCGGCAATCTAATTGGAACGATTTCTCTTTGGAAATTTTCCAAAGCGCATTCCAAAGCGGAAATCGGATACGAATTGCTCCCGGAACACCAGGGAAAAGGATTGATGCAGGAAGCTCTAACCGCGGTCATCAACTATGGATTTGATAATTTGCAACTGCATTCAATTGAAGCGGAGGTTGCCCCCAACAACCTCGGCTCGATAAAGTTGTTGAAACGCAATAAATTTACAAAGGCAGCAAATAGTAAAAAAGGTAATTCCCAAACTGAGAAGCAATCTAATACGGTGATATATGTATTAAAAAATAATGCCAATTTAGACGGAGAATAAAAGATGCGTAACATATTGAAATTACAAGTGTTATTATCAGGGTTGATAGTTGGATTTATCGGGCAGATGGCATTGGCCAGTGACGTGGATGGTTCGAAAGATCATCCTATGGTAAGCCGTTACCCGGGGCAAGAAATCCGCTGGTATAAAGTTGAAAATTTTTTGCCGTATAAAGTTCCGGCAGGGCCGGTAACCGGCTACCGGCATATCGATGAATGGATCGAAACCCAGGGACAGGTAACACGCATTTCTGTCTCTTATACACATCTGACGCTGCCGACGAGCTTCTTGGTGTAGA
>CAXHHS010000373.1:0-6896 GCA_964015645.1 uncultured bacterium | reverse complement strand
GTATAAATCTGCCAGTTTTGGGTATTCTTTCAGTTTTAAGCTCACAAACTGCCGGATGGAAGGCCCGGTTTCAATCGCTTCGATAAATTGGCGGTGTTTTGGCGGCATATAATTTCGCATTTCGAGGAGAAAGTTGTTTGTCTCCTCAGCCGGATGTGTAATGCCTAATCCGGCGTCAATCGATTGCAGGAGCGAGCTTTGCGCTGCGCTGCCACCGAATAATTTTTGCGGGACTTCGTTAACACCTTCGTAAATAATACCAGGTTCTTCCCATCCCCGCAAAAACGGCCGCACCCGATGGTAAAAAATATAGGGATCGCATTTTTCCGGCATGTGTTCCAGCATCGCTTGCATTTCTTTTACGGCAGTGACAATTACCGGGAGATTCTCCGCTAAACCATCTATCGAATTATTCGCTGCGGCTTGCTGTGCATTTACGATGGCTGGCAGAGCCGGTGCACCTTTGGCTTCTACCATTACCGTTACCAGGTAAAACCACTTTTCATCCATACCACCCAGAAAAGTTTGCAGAGTGTCGAGGTTGTCTAATGCCAGTGGTTTATTTTTGTCTAAACGTCGCCAGTTGTTTAGCACCATGGAGGCGTGGGCAACAATCATCGGGCGGTCTAATTTTTCTGCGACTTGCTGCCAGGGAACGGAAATATTTCGTGGAATAATTTTTATTGGTTCTTTTCCGCCCCAAACGTAGGCGTTGCCGAGGACGGAGAGAAGGAGCATGGCGCGTTGGAGTTGATGGGTGTCTTCGATTTCTTGAAAATTTGGTAATTGAAGTTCTGAAATTGCAGAATGTAGTTTGCCGGCCATCAAAAGTGTAGGGAGATTAGCAGAAATTTGGTCCAAAGCATTTAGTGGGTTGGTGAATTTTTTCAACGGATCTTCACCTGGCAGAAATCCATGGAGAGGATCAATATTATAATTTAGAAGGATAGGTATTGCATTTTGCATAAAGGATTTTTGTTTGGGAAACATAATATTCTGTAACGAAAATGATAGAACTTTCTTAAAAAAATTAAGGAAATCAATAATTTCTACAAAGTCAAGCTCAAGGTTAATGTAAAAGATAGTTTGCTTGGTTCAAAATTTTCTCAATCTCTGAGCAAAAACTATTTGATATTGTCAATACTATACTTTAGTTATTATTATACTCTACATTACTTTGATTTTGGAGGATATATGATAAGAATTTCCGATCAAACTTTACGGGATGGGGAACAACAAGTCGGTATCGTTTTTGCACCGAAACAAAAGATAGAACTGGCCTGGGCGATAGCCAAAACGGGTGTTGATTACATTGCATTAATGCCGGTAACTTGTGATGAAGAGTATGATATAACGAAAGTTCTCCAAAATCAAAGTATTCCGGTTGTACCGGATATGCCTTTAAAAAAAGAAAGTGTAAAACAAGTAAAAAGCCTAGGAACCCAGCGTATTACTTTATTTACATCGGTTTCCGATATTCTTTTAGAAGCTAAAGGATTAAGTCACAAGCAAAATGTGATGAATGCGCTTGAGATTGTCACGTACGCTTTTCAGAATAATTTGATTGTTGATTTTGCTTTTGAGGATGCCTCAAGGGCAGACATAGGTTATATTACGGAATTGGCATTAGAGCTTAAACCATTTATTAATTATTTGATACTTTGTGACACCGTTGGATGCCTGCAGCCAAATTTAACGGAAATCTGGATACGCCAATTTATAAAGAAATCTACTTGTTTAAAAATCGGTATCCATTGCCATAACGATTTAGGACTTGCAGTAGAGAACACTATTAGAGCAGTTTTATCCGGTTCTACGCTTATTTCCGGGACATTTACTGGTATTGGGGAAAGAGCGGGAAACGCTGCACTAGAACAAGTGTTGACACAGCTTCGATTAAAACACAACATTCAATGTGAGCAGATTAATTATGATAAAATTGATTCTGTCTGCCAATTAGTTAGAGACTGTGCCGGAAGAGGACCAGTAAAGCCACTTTCCGATCAAGCTTTCTATTGCGAAACTGGAATCCATGTTTATGCAATGTTAAGAAATGAGAAAGCTTATTCAGTTTTACCAAATAAACAGCCAGAAATTTGGTTTGGCAAATTTAGCGGTATCAGCAATTACCGATGGTTGTTTGAGCGGATTTTAAACCAGCAGCAACCCGAGGCTACTTATTCTATGATGAGAGATAAAGTTAAGATATTGTCTATTAAAGAAAAAAAGAGTTTCTCAACAAATGAAATAATTCAAATGTATATTAAAGGTTTTTTCAGTGATTGTCGGCTAAATAATTTTCTCTCCAGAAAGATAGAATAGGATTATGGTGAATTAAAAATTCGCCTAGAATTTTATTTCATTCTCTTTCGTATATTAGACTTGTTTTAAACAAAATGAAATGAATGTTCAATGAGCGAACAATATTTAATCACTATTTACGAGTCTTATGTAAATAGAATATATCATTTTAGTAGACAACAATACTTAATAATTGTTGTATTAGTCAGTTCTCTTACATTTATAGCAAAAGGAGTTATAGATTTGAAAATAAGCGACAATCTCAAGGGAATCGAATCAGAGATTTACCTTGTCATTTCTATTTTTAGTTTTGTCTTATTTCTTATTTTCTTATATCATTCCCACATAATAGTGGTTTTCGCTAAAAAGTTACAGCATTGTGAGAAAAAAATGAGTATTCCTAAACAAATAAGCTTTTATTCTGAACATAGTAAAGGTAGGAGAATTTTATTCATTTTATTTCAGTTTTTGCCATTTATACTGTTTTTTGCTATAAGTATGTTTATAATGTTTCTATCTGATATATCCTGGAAATTTGTAACCACTTCTATAGGCTTACACCTTATGACGATTGCCATTTGGGTTATTCAATTTGTAAAATATACTAAGGGGAAATAATATATCTGAGGGGTGTGCATCAACAAAATAGTTGACATAGCCAGCGCCAATGCTTTCCATAAAATAAAACGACCAAATTTTATTACGGAGGCATAGGAATGGCGAAGCCAACTTTCACTGACTATGTCAATATTTTCAATAATTTACTGGATAATTTCATGCGACACCACCTTGATTTTGCCAAAAAAGAGATTCGTTACATTTATAAACATCGGGTTTTGATTTTGTTTTTCATTTTGATGCAATTTCGAAGAATCACTCAATTTAAAGCTCAACGCCGCTGGTTGGAGGAACATCCTTCAGAGCGAGAGTTACTGGGGTTTGAACAGATTCCTCATCGTACAACTTTGTCGCGGCGCTACAAATGGGCCTACCCACTCATTTGTGAGTTTGTGGCCTTTATCGGATTGGATGTTGAGAGTTTGGATGATTTTTTCGGGCATAAATATCTCTTTGAAGATAAAAGTCTTTTCAAAGCCAAAGGACCGGTTTGGCATGTTTCTGATCGAATCATACAGCGAATTCCTGAAAAGCTACGTAACCTGGATACCGATGCTACCTGGGATAAGAGTGGCTATCATGGTTGGGTTTATGGCTACGGGCTTCATATAACCTGTAATGAGTCTGCATTCCCAAAACTCCTGCAAGTCGAAACCGCAGAAGTCTCTGAAAAACAAGTTGTTAGAAACAAAAAATATTACATCTTTCATCAACTAAATCCACAATTCTTCACCGGTGATAATGGCTATTTCAAAGCCATGAGAATCAGGCAATGGGCAAAAAAAGGCATCGCTTTAATCACACCTGCTGCCAAATGGATCAAAGGAAAATATGCAAAGGCTTATCATCAATTCATTCAACAAGATCATATTCGAAAACTCTTCACCTTTCGCAAAACCACCGTTGACCCCCTCTTTGATCTCATCGCTCAAATCATCGGAACCAATGGTAAGCAAAAACAACTGCCGGTTCAAAAATTATCGAATGTCTCAACATGTTTAGCGATCGCAACACTCAGCTTGCAAATCGCTATGATCGTAAACAACATTTGGGGGATGCCGCTTAGAAATGTCAGCCACATCAAGGCCGTCTTTACTTAGCTGATGCACACCCCTCATATATCTACTTGCTCATTATTTTTAAAAGCAACATCCTCATCCTTTCTACCGTCGGCATCTCCCGAAACACAAACCCAAATCGCGAAAAGTATTCGGAAGCCTCCACAGTCTGCCCCACCAACGCATCCTTCACCAACTCCTTCGCCGCGCCAATGATTAAAACCGGTTCCATTTGATTTTCCAACTGCTGCAGCCGCGTGGTCAAATGGCTGGCATGCCAGGGGTGGAAAAGCTCCAGGGAGATTTTTTTACTGGAGATGATAATCCATAGAGCCACTCTCCGATCACCATTTTACCTATCTCATTTTTTCGAGATGGGTAAAATGGCTAAAAGATTTACATTAAGTTCATTTCATGTGATTTAGCTGCATCAAAAAAACTGCTTTAATCCCACACAAACCCCCGCCTAAACTTGTTTTTCAATACCTATCTAACAATCAGAATACTTTTCTATATTTTGGCATAACAGTTGCCAAACGGAAGGATGCCATGAAAAATAAAGTTAACGAGAGGGTGGTGTTCAAAATGGTTGTTGCGCGTTCCCAAAAGATTATGTAACAACCGTTCTGTAAAGGCCACCAATTAAAGTGCGACAGCACCAAAATTAGGAGTTGCTATGACATTGTACAAACCCAACAAACTATCTATTCTATTCTGGTTTATCATCGCTAGCGGTCTTTGGCTGCAGCCAGCCTGGGGCGACAATAATCCTTCAGTAAAACACGAAATAAATACCATTGATGTAGTGCGTGACTTCAATTTGCAACCCGAACGGGCGAAAAATATCGTTGGCAAAGATTAGGGACAAAAGGAAAAAGGATGAAGGATAAACTAAACCGTCTTTCCCCTTTAACCCTCATCCTTTCTCCTTAATCCTTTCCATATCCATTTTCATAAATCCGCCGGAGCCACCGCGGCGGATGGCAATGATTTCTGCCATAATGCTGACGGCTAATTCCCGTGGCGTAAGCGCACCGATGTTTAATCCTACCGGTGCTCTAATTTCCTTAATGCGATCTATCGGCAGACCTTTTTTCAGCAGATTTTTAAAAATCATTAAACTTTTGCGTTTGCTTCCCAGCAAGCCGATGTAGCGCGCGGGCGAGTGAATGGCTGCCTCTGTCGCAAGGTCATCAAACCGATGGCCGCGAGTTGCGATCAGGATGTAGGTGTTGGCGCTAATTTTAAGATTGCTAATACCTTCCACAAAGTCTGCTACAATGGTTTGTTGAGCTTCCGGAAATCGCTCGGGATTGGCATATTCTTCCCGGTCGTCAACAATGATAACTTGAAATCCCAACCCGGCAGCCAGGGAAGAAACCGTTTTCCCCACATGCCCGCCGCCCATAATGATGAGCGCAGGTGCGGTCGTAAATCCCTCGATAAAAACTTCCGTGCCGCCTTCCAGCCGTAGAAATTCATTCTCGCCAAATGTACATAATTTTTGCCCGATCTTTCGAATTTTACTCACGGCAGTTTCATCATCAAAACGGTTTTGACAGGAGCCGTCTTCCAACACCAGCATTTTTGAACCGAGAATAAATTTAGGGGAACGTGAATTTACGATAGTAGCGATGGAGAGTGGTTGATCGCCGCTATAAGCATTTATAACTTTTTCAGCGATTGAGAGAAATTCATCTCCCGGATAAGCCGGTTCGATAAAAAAGTGCATGGTGCCGCCACAAACCAGGCCGTCACGGGCAGCCATTTCTTCATTCAATTTATAACGACGGAACAACGGGCCTTGTTTTTTATCCAAAATTTCTTTCGCCTGGTACCAGATGTCGCCTTCCACACATCCCCCACCCAGGGTACCAACAGTGCTGCCATCTTGCCGCACCAGCATTTTTGCGCCGGCTTTTTGCGGTGCAGAACCCTTTGTTTTTACGACGGTTGCGACAACACAAAGCTGATTCTTTTTAATGGATTTGATGGTTTCTTCGAAAATTTCCAACATAATCATATAATTATTTGACAAAATCAATCTTTTTGCATTTGATAATCCGGATGATCCGGAAACGGGTAAACTAAAAGCCTTTCTTCATTCTTAATATTAAACTTGCGGAAAAACATCGGATGGATAATACAATCATCCGATTCGGCCAGAAATAAACGATCTTCCAAATTGTAAGAAAAATCAGCTTCCGTAATCCTGGTTTTTTCATCAACCTGCCTAACACGTCCAACCACTCCTAACTCCGTTACTATTTGTTTAAACCTCCCGGAAGAATATTCACCTTTTTGCCAGGCCGATGCCGTTTTTCGAGCTACTTTATCAAGAATATTCCCTTTAAAGCGAACCGGAAGTCCATTGAGGGCATATAAAATTCGATCAATATTACCGTAGGTTTTTGCAAAAGAATTGATTACCTCGATTGCCAATGCAAGTTCGGTATTTTTAATCCCTTCGATAATATCTTTGGCTGAGAAGTTTGGGAATCGCCCTCGCTTGATCGCTAGCCTTGCAATATTATTACACAGCATAATCAATTGTCTTGGGCGCATCTGTGTGTGCCGTAAAATGTATGGAAATGTTTTTTCGGGTAAATTAATGCGATTGGACAGCTCTATTCCAAAATAGGGATGCCAGACTTTCGATAACACATCGGAAAATTTATCCCATTTGATATCGTTGCTGTTTTTGGTTACCAGGTTTTTCTGAACAAGATACTGGTAGAACCGCCAGGAGATAAGACGAAGTAAATCCTTCGGCCGCCAATGGAGATAAATGGGATTTCGTATATGTTTACTGGTATTGGATATGACACTTTCACGAAGGTAGGGGAAAATTTCATCCGGAATAAATACTTTTACATCTGTCTCTTATACACATCTGACGCTGCCGACGAGCTTCTTGGT
>CAXHHS010000372.1:0-6910 GCA_964015645.1 uncultured bacterium | reverse complement strand
AGTTCACTTAAAAACTCAGGGGGTGATATTCACTAAACTATAATCTTTTTACAAGATATCGTGCGGTATATCAATTTCAATTCACGATATTGTATATAATTCAGGGAAGTTTACAGTGGATGTATATTAACTTAAATAAGGAGAAGTTAAAATGGCGAAGAAGAAAGAACGCCAATTTGCCATTAAACAGATTGTTCAACAGGAACGGATATCGAACCAATCTGACCTGCTGCTCAAATTAGAAGGGCGTGGTTATACCACGACCCAGGCAACCCTTTCCAGAGATCTTCACGAAATGGGCATCATTCGCGTTCCTACCCCGGAAGGCTACCGTTATGTCATCTCCGAACAAGAAGGAAACCATTCTTTTTCAAAAATAGTTGGTATGGAGATTTTAGGTATTTATTTTAACGAGAATGTTTTAATAGTTAGAACAATTACCGGGCGGGCAACGGGTGTCGCATTATTTATCGATCAGATCAAACACAATAATATTTTAGCGACAGTTCCGGGAGAAAACTCAATCATCGTGGTGCCGGATTCGGTAAATAATATTTCGAAGATTAAAGACGATCTGGAAAGTATTGCTTGTCAGAGATGGAGCTAAAGCGCAAAATTGATAGCGAATTATTACCGTTTGTAAATAAACCCACACGCTATTTAGGGAACGAATACAATTCTGTTCTCAAAGATCTTCGCACTACCGATTTCCGGGCGGCGTTATGCTTTCCCGATCTTTATGATCTTGGTATTCAAAACATCACTTATGAGATTTTGTACCATTTGCTAAACGCACAACCCAATATTTGGGCGGAACGCGTTTATGCGCCAGGTTTTGATGCAGAGCAAGCGATGCTCAGTGCGGAGATTCCGTTATTTTCATTGGAATCGAAAACCGCGCTTTCAGAATTTGACCTGGTCGTATTCTTCGTTCAGGATCGTTTAACCTATCCCAATATCCTGAACATGCTCCACCTGGGAGGTATCGCTTTAAAAAATAGGGACCGTACTTCGAATTCACCAATGGTAATTGGCCTTGGGCCGGCGCTGAATAACCCGGAACCAATGGCAGATTTTTTCGACGCTGTTATCATTGGCGAACCGGAAAGTACTTTTTTAACGATGGTTGATGTATTGCGTCGCAGTAAAAAGGAGCAATGGGATAAGCCGCAAATGTATCAACAGCTTTCTCAGCTACCCGGTAGTTACATTCCATCATTTTACCAACCCAATTATAATAATTTTAAGGAATTCCAGGGAATTACCAAATTAGAGGCATCTGCGCCGCAAAGTATTTATAACGCTCAAAATAATACTTCCGGAAAGCAATACACGATCTCCCCGCTGGTGCCTTTATCCGACCATTCCATAAACCGCACTGTATTTGGTGAAATAGGCAGTATGCCTTCTAAAAATGGTGATGCTGCCGGATTTCAACCGGCTGCTAACCGGTTAACGGAACCGGCAAATTCAAAAAGCCTGGATAGTCTTTTCCTGGAATTGCAAAAGCTGTTGCGTAGAACCGAAGGGAATGATATCGACTTGCCCCTGATTAACAATGCCGGTATTAACGAAGTTTTTTGGATGCATGCTAAGGAAAAGGCGTCGTTAAGTTCTACCGGTATTCAAGTTAAAGTTCCCGGCTTCAGATTGGGTATTCAGCAATCCGTTTCCCCGGAAATTGCTGAGTCAGTAAGGAATAGCGGGTTTATCCTCTCTTGCGGTGCCGGAAGCCAAAGGCTGCGAAACGTTCTTAATATGAATCTTAAAGAACATGAATTGTTGCAGGCTTTGCAAACCGTTTTAAAGCGAGGATGGAAATTCATTCGGCTAAGTTTTGTAATCGGTTTGCCTTTGGAAAAGGATGCCGATATTATCGCTATTGCTGATTTTTGCAAAAAATGCCTGGAGGCAGCCGAACCTTTTCCTGACACGCAATTCCTGGTCGTTATTCAGCTATTTTCCCCGGCAGCGCACACGCCGTTTCAATGGGAAAAGCAAGACCAACCGGCCATGCTGGGAAAAAAACTTGCCTTGTTGCAAGAACGCCTGTCCCAATTACCGGTAAAGTTACAATTCCAGGAGCCATTTAGTGCCAGCCTAAAAACGGCTTTATCTCGTGGAGATCGTCACTTAGGAATGGTTATTGAAAACGCCTGGCGAATGGGCGTGCGGTTTGATATGCTAAAAGAAAACTACCGCCCGGATCGCTGGCAAAAGGCATTTCAAGAGGCAGAGGTTTCATTGGAAAACTACCTGTCGCCAATTTCCATAACCGTTCCGTTACCCTGGGATCATATTGATGTGGGTGTATCAAAATCGTTTTTAAAAGAAGAAAAGCTGCGAGCGAGCCAGGGGCAGCTTCACCCGCAGAACAAAGACATTATCTCACTCGGTTACGGGGGAATACCGAGGGATAATTTCGAAAAACTTGTGCAGCAATCTCGAATTGGCCATTTTCAAAATGCTGGCAGTGTTAATGTTGGTCAGGCTTCCGGCCAGCAAACTGCTGCGGAGAGCGCCGAAAAAGTTCGTTACGGCAGAAGAGGCCGTAAATTGCAAACACCGGTTGCCGCGATTAAACGAAAAATTCGCATTCGCTACTCCAAAACCGGCTTAACGCGATTTTTATCGCATTTGGACATTGTGCGAGTTTTTGAACGCTCGGCAACCCTGGCAAAGGTTCCGCTGGTGTATTCCCAGGGACTCCGGCGAAATCCTAAAATTTCTTATGGCCCGCCGCTACCGGTGGGCATTGCCTCTACCGCGGAATATCTCGACATGGAAGTAGAAATCGGCAGAGAGGTGGATTTGCAAAACCGCTTAAATCAATATCTTCCCGACGGCTTGCAAATTCTTCAATTTCAAGAAATTTATACAAAAGCGAAGGCGCTGGCAGCGTTTATCAATCGTGCGCTTTACGAGGCGCATTTGCCGGAAACATCGCTGCCGCAAACGCAAGGTTGGATGGATGGTTGGCTGGCACAACCGGAAGCTCAAATCGAACGCATTACGAAAGATGGAACTCGCCAGGTGGATATCCGTCCCTACCTGCGCGATCTGAAATGGACGGATCATAAACTGTTAATTACCATTGACAGTATTGAGGGAAGAACAGCAAAAGTAGTCGAAGTATTGGAGTCGCTGTTATCACCACACGGAATTGACTATCGACAATTCCCGGTGCATAGAACGGGACAATTTATCGTAAAAGACGACGAGATTTTAACACCTTTTGAGGTTATATAGGAGCGTCACGTAAGTGATGGCTATGCCACAAAATTTGTTTTGCAAAGAAATGCGCAATTCCGACGCATTGTGATACGTTTCAAACTAAGGCAAACGTGTCGCGTGATACATGCTGAATGTTGCGTGAAATAAAACGAATTTTAAGAAAAATACTTGCAGGGGGAAATCAAGTATTTTTTTAAGTGTTTTTTTTCAGTAACTTATTGCCCTTTAAAAAAGTGCAAAAATTTGTTTCTACAAGTAGATATCTATCGCAATCAGACCGTTAAAATCGGTCGCTCGTCTCTTAGTCCCGCCTTACAGCGATATCCGGTACGCACACATTACAAAGGATATCGACATGGCAATTAAAAAAGAAATTATTATTAACTCTACCAATGAAGATACGCGAATAGCGCTTCAAGAGAATGGTAAACTCGTTGAACTGTTTGTAGAACGACCGGACAACGAGCGCATGGTCGGCGATATTTATAAAGGCCGGATGCGAAAAGTGGTAAAAGGAATGCAAGCAGCATTTATCGACATTGGTTTTCCGCAAGATGGATTTTTGCACTTTTCCGATATGGGCACAAATATATCCCAACTGTTTGCCGATATAGACCCGGACGATTTGGAAGCCGAAAACAGCAATGAAACGAATTCTCATAATTCCAAAAAGGATCGGAACTCCAAAGGAAAAAAGAATGCGCGAACCGGCGTAGAACCCTGGGAATTGCTTCGTAATGGCCAGGAAATCGTCGTTCAGATTGTTAAAGAGCCAATTAGCAATAAAGGCCCGCGCGTTAGTACGGAGCTGACCATACCGGGAAGATTCCTGGTTCTCGTTCCCAACCAGACTCGTATTGGGGTTTCCCGTAAAATCAGCTCCGGCGGAGAACGTCGCCGCTTGCGAAACCTCGTGCGAAAAATGCTGCCTAAAAATTTTGGATTGATCATTAGAACGGTAGCTGAAGGCAAATCCGATGAATTGATTAAACAGGATTTGCAAAAGTTATTAAAGGATTGGAAAATGATCCAGGAAAAAATCAATACTACAAAACCGCCAATGTTGTTATTTCAGGATTTGGGTATGGCCTCTAGCGTGATTCGGGATTTGTTTACCGATGACGTTCAGCGAGTTGTTGTAGACTCCCGCAAACTCTATCGCGAAATTACCCAATACATGAAGATGGTCGGTTCGGATTTAGTAAACCGGGTGCACTATTTTCGTTCCAAAAAACCGGTTTTTGATGTTTTCAAAATCGAAGCAGATATTCAATCCAGCCTGGAAAAAAAGGTTTGGATGGATAATGGCGGTTATATTTTTGTTGAACACACTGAGGCGTTAACAGTTGTTGATGTGAACAGCGGCCGCTATTTTGGCAAAAGAAATCACGAGCGGAATTCGCTGAAAATAAACCTGATGGCCGTTCGCGAAATTGCCCGCCAGTTGCGCCTGCGCGATGCTGGCGGTTTAATCGTAATCGATTTTATCGATATGGAAGAGGAAATCAACAAGAAAAAAGTGCTGAATGAACTTCTTAAAGAATTTGCTCGAGATCGTGCCGTTACCAAAATTGAGGGTATGAGCCGTTTCGGTTTAGTGGAAATGACGCGCCAGCGGATTCGCCCCAGCCTTATTTACAATATTAACGAAACCTGCCCAACTTGCAACGGTACCGGATTAGTACCAACGCAAGGCACTGTTTTGGCAACTGTAGAAAGAGCAATCCGCCGCTATGTCGCATCGCGGTTCGACCGCCGGATTATTTTGGAAGTGCATCCCAATATGCTGGAATACCTGGACAACAAACGCTTTGGCCGGCGCTTTCGCCTGATGTGGAAATATTGGGTAAAAATTAATGCCCAAACCAACGAAGAATTGATGCCGCATGAATTCCGGTTGCGAGAGAAAAGAACGAAGCGTGACGTGACAGAAAAGTTTTCCTATTAAGTTTGCAAGTTGAAAGTGACTAAAGTGAGCTAAAATTACAAAGTTACATGGATAATAAAGAATTTGCGAAAAAGTTAGAGAAAAGAACACGTAAGTTTGCAGTGCGACTAATTCAAGTTTCTGTGCAACTCCCTAATACGCCTGAAGGAAGAGTCATTAGAACTCAACTCACAAAATGTGGTACATCAATTGGAGCAAATTACAGAGAGGCAAATCGAGCAAGAAGTAGGGCTGATTTTAATAATCGAATTAAAATATGCGAAAGTGAAGCAAGCGAAACACAATATTGGTTAGAAGTAATAGTAGAGATAGAATGGCTATCCTGGCAAACTATTAAACCGGATTATGATGAATGCAGTGAATTATTAGCCATTTTTACTTCTATCGGTAGCAAGCGCGGCCCTTAATAACTTTAGACACTTTAGATCACTTATAAACTTTTTAACTTTTATTGGAGGATTAATGGCTTACAAAACACCGGCTCCGGAGCCTGTTCCGTTTGAGAAAATTGATATTTCTCAAATAAAGCTCGGGGATCGTTTTATTCACCGCATCGACCAATTTGGATGTTATTATGTCCAATTACGCGTCTCCGTAAATAAAAAAATGAATTATGGCCCGGCAAAAACATTTTATGACAATCACTATGAAGGCAAAGAAAATGCCTACGCCGAAGCAGTAAAATTTAGAGATGAGCATGTTTGGGATTTTTTTCGAAAAATAAATTACGATCCCACCTTGCAAGAGCGTAGAAGAAAAAATGCCGAATTAGAGCGAAACCGTCCTAAAAAATTTCATAAGCGCAAAGAAGCGAAATCTGGCTTATTATCCAATCTGCATTATATTCATTTACGCAAGCGGAGAAATCAAAAACAGCACAGCGCTTGTATTGTGGAAATTACCGTGAATGTGCATGGAGAAAAATTTACATCTACCGCTTATTCCTATTCATTTCAAAAGTATGGCGGGAAAGCCGAGGCGATAAAAATCGCTAAAAAAGATCGCAACAAATTGGCTGAATTGGTGCACCGGAAAGCGGACGAATTAAATCGCTTGCCAGCCAAATCGAAAGAAGAAACTCGAAATTTGATTAAAGCAGTTAAAATTAAACAAACGCCACATCCGGAAACATTCGACCCGGAAAAATATATCCACCGTTCTTTCGACAATCTTTTTTGGACTGTAAAACTTCGCCGGCAAATTAATCGCTACGATTTTCGAGTACCGGCCAAACGCTTTTACGATGATGATTACGAAGGTAAAAGGCACAAGAGCCGAATTGCCGCCCGCCAATATGTGATGGATGTAGTACATGAATTAGATTCCTGTGCTAAAACAATTCGCAGGGCGGAAATATATGATCAGGAAGAAATTGAAACGATGTTGCAAGAAGCGTTAACAAATGCTAAAATTATCAAAATTCGCTCGCGAGATTATACTAACGGTTCTGTTAACCAGTTGGAAGGTGAAGAAGAATAAACATTTATTAGGGCGAGAGCATTCGGTAATTTATCGCCAGCAGTAAAATCCTTTTAAAAGTTGCCTTTTTAGGCTCGCCGTTTGGTAACTGCGAGTTGCCTATAAGTGTTAACAACTCATCCCGGTAGGGATGTACGAAAATAGCCCATCAATTCATTGGTGGGTACAAAAGATAAAAAACAGTAAAGTCCCGTCAGGGCTATGGTTTATACACATCTTTACATGCACCGGGAGGAGAACGACAGTTGA
>CAXHHS010000371.1:0-6945 GCA_964015645.1 uncultured bacterium | reverse complement strand
GAATATACAGTGTAATCTTAAATCTAAGGCTCGAAAAAAGCCCCCCGGAGTCATTCATAATTATTCCTTTAAATTATTGATTTATTAATCCCTTAATTTTATGAAGCATCTGTTTCTGAAATTCATGTCGTTTTTCCTCGTTGGATATTTCGTAACTAATTAACTCTACCAGCATGGGGAGTTGCCCGGTTTCGAGATTTTCGCGACTGCGTTTTAATTCCGTCAATAAATCGTCTAAAATGATGCTGGCAATGGGTCCCACGTAAATCTTAAGCTGATATTCCAAATCCTCTAACACAGTTACCGGAACAAAGGGATTTTCATTTGGGCTTCCGATTAGCTCCAAAAGCCCCTCTTGCACCAAACGATTAAACATTGCGCGGGTCTCAACAGGATTTAGTGCTAAAATTTCACTAATTTGTGCAACCGATTTTTCCCCATTTAACTGGGTCATAATTGCCCATTCCAGGGAACGCAGTTTTACACTCGATGGCGACTTTTGGCTATTTACTTTAAATACCATGTCGTCGCGTATTTCCAATCGATGATTATTCTCCGCCGCCATCTTTATCCTCAAGGATATTTTCTAACATAATTTTTTCGACGTCGTCTAATGTAATCGATTTTATCTGGTAAAATTTTTTATCGGATAATTTTTTCAATACTTTTTTAGATTTTCGATTTTCTTCAAATTCTTTGATGGCAACATTTAAGGCAAGTCTAATTAAAGCTGCATCGATGGA
Source organism: uncultured bacterium (assembly GCA_964015645.1). Taxonomy (GTDB): domain Bacteria; phylum Calditrichota; class Calditrichia; order RBG-13-44-9; family J075; genus CAXHHS01. The sequence continues at coordinate 6,202 of CAXHHS010000371.1, read as the reverse complement.
TAACTTCGCCATTACAATGATGAAGTATTTGGGGCGAGTTCGAGCGTAGATAATGCCTTTATCGTGCGGCAAAACCAATTCGGACATATCCGATTTCAAATATTCCAGCAAACCGAATATGTGTAAATAGGTTTCCCCGATTTCCGATATCACCGCAATATTTTGTTTGGGAGGCTGCACCCAGGAATCCATAATACGGTTGTGGTTATCGTAAAGCGCAACTGCGTCGATGCCTTTAATTTCAATCAAATCTTTAAAATGTTGCTGAATCATATTTCGGTGAATCCCCTAAAAATCTGCCGTACCAGTTGGTCGGTATCGAGTTGAGAAGGCGCCACTTCATTTTTTTTCGCAAACGCTCGAACATCGGCTGCCACTTTTTTCATATCCAATTTGCGAAGCCGTCGTACTGGCACTTGTCGCAGCATTTTATTCAAAACGATTGTCATTCCCTGTAAAAATGCCGGGTGATAAATAAGCCTTTTCACTTTAAACTCGGTTTCCGTCAGCTCAACAATATCATTTTTCGGATCCAGAAACGGGTAATGGTCGATCAATTCCAAACCGATTTGCTGAAAGTTGGAATAAAACCGATCTTTTCGAAACTGGTCGATGGTGATATTTCGCAGGTATTGCAAAAGCTCATTCCAAAATTTCAAATATTTTTCATGCTGCCAGGGGATTACAAATACCCTATCTTCTACAATCGTTTGCGGATTTGTTGCCCGGTGCACAACAACATAGGGCTGGATAATTTCCCCTAATTCTAAAAATTTGGCAAAAACCTGTTCCCCACTCGCGACCTTCCCGCTGCTGGATTTTATCACCGCTTCTACGGATATGCCTTCCAAATAATAAACAGTGCCAATGCCCTTTTGCTCGGTAAACTGAATATCGACATAACCGGTTACGGATTCTCTTTCTAACAAATCGAACACCTGCCCCAGGGAGTAATTGCCGAGTGAACTGTCATCTTTATAGCGAGAGGATTGCATGGCATATCCTAAAGCCAGGGCAACTTCGCTGGATAAATCGTAGACTTCTATGCTGCCATCCGGTTGAAGCGATTTAGAGAAAATCGACAAAACTGCTTGCTCACTGGTAAGGTGCATATCCTTATCGGCAGCGTATGCTTCAATCATCCGGCCGGTATCGAGCACGAGAACGCCTTCATAGCCCCAAAAATTCAATCGAATGTATCCGCTAAACCGGTTTTCTGCCAAATCTTGCAATAGGTGATCGAACCGGGTAAATGACGTGCTTAAATTTTTATGTTTTTCTATACCTTTCGGTAACAGCACTTTATCTTCCTACTTTAGAAGCATGGTTGGATTTTGCCGCTTTAATCTGCTTAATCATCTTTTTTACGATAATGGAAAATTCGGGAACGATTACTTTCAAATCTGTTTCCACGATGACCAAATTCGGGCGAAGTTCAAAAATGAAATAATATCCATCCGGTTTGCGAATGGTTAAATATTGGAAAACGTCGGTGTAAAACAGGTTCAGCATCTTTTTCAATTTATACCAAAGGAAGGTTAAGGAAAGCGGATGCAATTCTGCTGAAAGTTTGCCTTCCACAATTTGGCCATTATAATTTAGTACAAAGACGTTTTTGACATGCTTCAGATCGGAAATAACCGTAAAAAGCTGGCGGGGAACCGGTGAGTTGGCTTCTTTTTTTTCATCCAGGATTCGAAGCCCTTCCAACACGACGGAATTCCAGGGCTGGGAGATGGACTGCATGGGAGATGTTAACCCGGCTTCCACTTTAAATTCGCCGTCGTTTAGTGCCAGCATTTCGTAGACGGCTTTTTCGCCGCGCAAAGGCCCGAATTCGGCATGAACCATGGCGCCGCTGGTAAAGTAAATTGCGCCGCGGGCGTCGTTGCCTCTTACGGTAACTTTCGCAACATTCCGTTCGATGCAGTTGATTTGAATAATATTTGCAAGTTTAAGATCTTTTAAATTTCCGACTAAAGCCATTGATTTTCAATTAGTTATAAGAATTTGATTTTCGCAAACGCTTTCCATGATTCGTATTGCGTGGTACGTTATATATTATTCTAGCATTCCTAATACCAAACTTTTTATTTCCTTAATATCAAACGGTTTTTCCAGGTAACGATCCGCGCCCAATTCGTAGGCTTTTTCTTCTCTTTCGTCGGAACCATAGGCGGTTATCACAATAACTTGAGTATCTACCCTTTGCCGTTTGACGCGGGTTAATAATTCCAAACCATCAATTCCCGGCATTGCAAGGTCGGTAATCACTAAATCGAAAGGCTTTTTTTCGAACCGTTCTAAGGCTTCTTCGCCGGAAGCAGCGGTCACAACTTCACAATCAATCGGCGCATTTATAAACGTTTGATATAAACTAAATGTGAGAGTTTCTTCATCATCAACAATTAACAGCCTTTTCAATGAGTTCATCCTAAGCCTCTTTAAGTTCCCATGCCTGTCGTATTCTCGCACTATCGCAATATAAATGTAGGCAGTGCTAATATAAATGTTGTACCGGGGCCTTTGTGACTTAACACATCGATTTTGCCTTTGTTTTCTTCAATTAAGCGACTGCAAATAGAAAGGCCCAATCCCAGGCCATTGGGTTTGGTGGTGAAAAACGGGTTGAAGATTTTTTTCATGTTTTTGGGTTCGATCCCCGTTCCGTTGTCGGTAACTTCAATCAAAATATATTGTAACTCCTGATTGGCTGAAACCGCTTGCCGTTCTTTATCTCCCAGTGGATTTACTTTTTTCGGCATGGCACAAACTTTTAAGATACCGCCTTTTGACATTGCGTCGATGGCATTCATAAATAAGTTTAAGATCACTTGTTCAATTTGGGTTTCATCGACATATACTTTGGGCAGCTTACTTTGAAAATCACTTTCGAATTTGATACCAAGCGTTTTTAAACGCGGCGCTAACAACAGGTAAACACTGTCGATAATTCGCTGCACATCGTAAAAGCCTAACTTTGGTTTTGGCGGGCGGGCGAATTTAAAAAATTCTTTCAAAAGGCGATTGGCTTTATCCACTTCCCGGACGACACGTTGGGTTAATTCCCGGCTTAAATCGTCCGCTTCGAATTGATTTTCGAGAAGCTGGGAAGCTGCTTTTATTCCCGCCAAAGGATTCCGAATTTCGTGGGCAATTCCGGCAGAAAGCTCTCCTAACAATGCCAGGCGCTCCATCCGTTCTACCTGGCTGCGCAGGTGATGTATTTCTGTTAAATCCCGCAATAAAAGCACTACGCCTTCAAAATCGTTGGTCTCATCTTGCAAATAGGAGGCGTTAATTCCGACGATGATCTCTTTTTTATCTTTGCAAATAAAGCGAGTTTCCCAATCATCAATTTTTTTACCGGTTAAGGTGCATAATTTAATGAACTTACCCCCTTCATCCTCCGATGCAAAAAATTTGCGAATATCAGATTCCAGCAATTCCTTCACTTCATAGCCTAATAATTGAGCGGCAATTTTATTGGCGAACGTTACCACGCCTTGCAAATCAATGGTAATTAGCCCGGCGTTAATGTTTTGAATTATGTTTTTATGAAATTGGTAAACCTGGTGCAACAGGCTATTATGCGAAGCGGATTTTCCGTTTTTAAAATCGGTTTCCGGGGCATCTAAGATGTCAGCTTCTCGATTTCCAACCTCCGGCTGAGCATTTAGCATCGAAAGAATTTGTTTCTGTTTCAGTAGCTTTGAATTCATAAGTTTGGTATATAACCTCCGGGAGGTTTACGAATACAATCGGTAGTATCTTACTGATCCCAATAGAAATAGGGCTTTCAATATATGATAATTTTAACCGAAAACGAAACGTTTTTTAGGGGGTAAGATAAAATTTAGGGGATGAGATAGTTAAGAATTTTCTTTAACAAAAATAAACATTGAGAATTACCTGCTCCCCTAAACTTCCCGATTATTTTTTAGTAATACTTTCGCAAATCAGGCACAGGATAAAAAACAAGAAAATTTCCCACGAAGATGGTTTTGCTAAATATTATCTCAGTCCTCTTCGACAATAATTAAACAGGTATTTTTTTTTACTTTAGGTGCATTTTTTACTTGATTTTTTTCAATTTTTACGGTAATATTCACCTTTCAAATTAATATTCATAAATTTTTGAAATAATGTCGTAGAGTTTTTTCTCTAGGACATTTTTTATTTTGAAAATTTAAGGATACTTCTTTCGGAGTTGCTACCGCCCGCGTTAATGCGGGTGTTTGTTTTTCTTCCCTCAATGAATAAGTGCTGGTCTGTTTCTGTTTTGCCCAAGTGTTTATGAAAAGCGTTTAAGATTATCAGGAGATGTATTTCTCATGAAGAAGATTCCTTTTTCCAATTTGAATTCATTGAACGAAACCGAAGCAGATAACAATCACCTTTTGGCATATTTCGCGACTTTTAGCAAACGAATTTTCAACTGCCGGGATTTTAAATCGATTCTGACTGTTTTTTACAAAGAATTGCGCAAAATATACCAGCATCAACATATCGAAATTATTCTTTCCAGAAACAATCAAATGCCCATCAAATTTTTGTTCAATGAGCAAAGCCAGAAAGTCGTTTCTTCCGGGGAGTTTTTAGCGGAAAAAACCCTATATAGTTATGTTATGGAAAATTGCAAACCGGTTCTCACCAATCGCTACCCGAAGTTTTGTAAAGATCGCGGCGTTGACCCGGGGGAAATTCTCGCTAAATACTGGCTGGGAATTCCGTTAAAAGTGCGCGGAAAAGTGCTTGGAGCGCTGGTATTGTGGGATGCTTCGCCTGCGAATTCCCTGCAACAGCAGGACAAGCAATTTTTTACCAGCATGGCCAACATCGTCAGTTTTGCCATCGAAAATATTTATTTATACGATTATATTGTGGAGAAAAACGGTTCATTTAAAATATTCGACACAATTTTACCACGCGGCGCAACCCGGAATTCCGTTAAAAGCGTGCTGGCACAACTACTGAATTCTGCCTTGATGCAGCATAATGTAGAATACACCGGTTTATTTTTAGGGATGCGCCATAATCCAAAGTGGCGCCTGCTGGATGAGTGTTTTGATAATGATGTTTTTTCCACGACCGGTATCGATTTGCTATCCGGGCTTCCCTATGTTCCACCTGCCGTTTTCGAAACGACCGACTACTTATTCTGGCACCAGGATTTTGTATCCCACCCGCTAAACCCGGTACTAACCCATCCGTTCGAAAAACTGCCGGTAAATTCCGCGCTATTTTTTCCCTTCGCCATTAACGGCACTTACATTGGCGCCTGGATTATTGGCTTCAAACGCGAATCGAATTCCGAACCTTCCGAAGCAGAAATTCAACTGTTCAGCTTCCTGTTTTATGTGATGACGCAACTGATTGAAAAAAAAGCATTTATGGAGCAAACTCGCAAATACGAAACCTACATGAAACACCTGGAACGGATGAAAGTATTAGGTGAACTTTCCAGCGCCACGGCTCACAATTTAAACAATATTCTCAGCGTTATTATGGGAAAAACCCAATTGTTGCAACGCCGCCTGGAAAACACGCCCTACCATCGCGATTTGGAAATGCTGCTTTGCGCGGCGGAGGATGGCGCCAACAGCATCCGCCGCTTGCAGGAATATTCCGCTCCCGGAAGAAGTGTCGATGAACCGGAAATCATCAATGTAAATTTATTGGTGCAGGAAGTGGTTGACATTGCCCGCCCGCGCTTTGAAAGCGAGGCACAGTCGCACGGGATTTATTATGAACTGGATTTATCGCTCGGTGAAATAAAACCGGTTACCGGTAACGCAACTACCTTGCGAGAAGTAATGCTAAATTTAATCAATAACGCTCTCGATGCCATGCCCGGCGGCGGCAAACTGTCCATCCAAACAACCTTGAAGGAAGGCCACATCCTGGTATTTGTCAGCGATACCGGCTGTGGCATCGATCCCGATATTTCCGCCAAAATCTTTGAGCCGTTTTACACTACCAAAGGCGATAAAGGCAATGGATTGGGTTTGAGTATTGCCGCGGAAATTATCGAAAATCACCAGGGCAAAATTTATGTTGATTCCATTCCCGACAAAGGCTCTATTTTTATGATTGAACTACCAGCCTCCGGGGAAGAAATTTTACCGAAAACCCAACCACCGGAACTATTCCACCCGCTAAATTACAAAGTGCTATTAGTAGAAGATAAAAACATTGTACG
>CAXHHS010000370.1:0-6947 GCA_964015645.1 uncultured bacterium | reverse complement strand
GGGATCATACCATCCAATGGTCAGCCGGTGTGGCGGATGCCGTGTGGAATACGCCTGCACTCCACGGAACGGTTGAATTTCTTGAAGGCAACAAGTTAAAGTTCATCGCTGAAAGCCCTCGGGATGCCGCGGTCGTAAATGCGAACGCCGATGCCTGGTATACCGACACCGAAACTTGTGCTTTTGAAATTGCAATTGATGGCCAAAGAGATGCGTTTTATGATGGCCTGGCCTGCCCGGAAGATGGTCATATTGTAATAGGGCCGGAAGCATTTTTAGCGGAGAACGGGCCGCAGCCAGATAGCCCGGATGATCTTTCTGCCAAAGTTTGGGTTGCCTGGGACGAAACATATCTCTACTACTACGAAGAGCGCGTGGATGACGAACTGCTGGTCAACAATGCCACCAACTGGCAAAATGACTGCGTAGAGTTGAAGTTTGACGCAGATCCCACTGCACCGGCCGGCGATGTTGACAATGCCCGCCTGACGGTTTTTGATACTGCCGATGCCGATGACCCCAACGGTGTGGATAACATCAATGCGGATGCCACCTTAGACTTTACTCCTACCGAGGATGATTATGCCCGCGTTTATCCCGACGAAGGCGGTGTGAATATGGAATTCCGGGTTCCCTGGAGCGCCATCGAAACCTCCGGTAATGCTGTGGATGTTGCCGTTGGCGGCGTTTTTGGTTTTGCCATCAACATTTCTGACAATGATGCTACTGCCCGGGATCATACCATCCAATGGTCAGCCGGTGTGGCGGATGCCGTGTGGAATACGCCCGCACTGCATGGAACGATTGAATTTCTGGAAGGCAATAAGTTGAAGTTCATCGCTGAAAGTCCCCGGGATGCCGCGGTAGTGAATGCGAATGCCGGCACCTGGTATCCTGATCCCGAAACCTGTCTTACCGGGATTGAAATTGATCGAACCGGTGTCGTAGCGGATCAATTCCTGCTTGAGCAAAATTATCCCAATCCGTTTAACCCGGAAACGACGATTCGCTATAGCTTGAAATCGGCGGAATACGTCACCCTGGCGATTTACAATACCGCCGGTCAATTAGTGGCCAGGCTGATTGATAGCCAGCGCCAACCGGCCGGAACATTTGAAGTAAAATGGGATGGTAAAAATGAGAATGGCCAGCAACTGGCCAGTGGAATTTACCTCTACCGCCTCAGAACTTCAACATTTGTGGCAACCAAGAAAATGATCTTAGTTAAGTAAAGTAGACCGAAATGACAATTACTCAAATTTGCGGGCAGATTATCCTGCCCGTGAATTAATTTAAAAATGACTTGATAGCCTATGAAATACATAATTGCTACAATAATAACCCCTTTCCTGCTGCTGACACTAACCATCGACATTGCTGCACAAGAATTTTCTTTAGAAACGGAATCCGCGGGCTTGGAAGTGGTAGCGGAAACCAACGGCGTGGCAGTGGCAGATTACGACCTGGATGGCGATTTGGATGTTTATTTTGTCGCCGCCTGGCGATATAACCCGGAAGATGGAAGCAATCGCAGCCGGTTGATGCGAAATAATGGTGATGGCACGTTTACAGATGTCACTTTGCAATCCGGCCTCCGGGATGCGAATACCCGTGCGACAATGACAAATCCCGGTTTTCCCCATAAACATGGCGCCGCCTGGGGAGATTATGATAACGACGGCTACCCGGACATCTTCTTGACCAACGCCGTATCAAACAACCTTAGGGGAACCAACCAGTTATATCACAATAATGGCGATGGCACGTTTACAGATGTTACCCAAAAAGCGCGATTAAAAGGCGGCTACAATGACCATAACAGCAGCGCAGTATGGTGGGATTATGATTTGGATGGCGATCTCGATATCTATGTTTGCGCCTGGTTGGGAACCAACCGCATGTTCCGTAATGATGGCGATGGCGTCTTTTCTGATGTGAGCGAAGAAGCCGGTTTAAAAAATGACCATTGGACCTGGGTTGCGGTTCCCCTTGACGCCAACATGGATGGTTACCCGGATTTATATGCCGTTAATGATTTCGGTCGCAACGTATTTTACTTGAATAATGGTGATCTGACATTTTCCGATGCGACTTCGGCTTTTGGGTTGGAAGATGAAGGTAACGGCATGGGCGTAACAGTCGGCGATTATAACAATGACGGCTATTTTGATATTTACCTCACCAACATTGCCGAACGCTATCCCAATCCCCTGTTTACCAACCAGGGAGACGGAACCTTTATTAACACCGCGGCGGAAATGGGCGTCGATGACGCCGGTTGGGCCTGGGGAACGGAATTTTTCGACTGCGACCATGACGGCGACCTGGATTTGTATGTCGTGACCGGGTTTTGCGATGGGTTCCTTAATCACCCGGATCCCAACTATTTTTTTGTTAATGAAGGAGAAAAAGATCAACCGGTATTTGTGGATAAAGCGGAGCAAATGGCCATCAATAGCACCGACGAATCCCGCGGGCTGGCAGTCTTCGATCATGATAATGACGGCGACCTGGATTTACTGGTTTCCAATATGAGGCGGGAGCCTCATCTTTATATCAACACAACCGCAGCAAAAAATTGGTTAAAAATTAAACTGGAAGGAACCGCGTCTAATCGGGATGCCTTTGGTTCCATTGTGCGGGTAAAAGCCGGTGGCGCAACCTACTATCGCTATTATAGCGGGGTGCAATTTGCAGCGCAAAACATCATGCCGGTACATTTCGGTTTGGATGAAGCTCCGCTTGTCGATGAAATTATGGTTCGCTGGCCCAATGGCATAGAGGAAAAGACCTCTAAAGTTTGGGTGAATCAGAATATTAAGATAAAAGAAGGCTCCGGTATTGTTTCCAGTGATCTTAAAACAACAGGCCCTTCCACACCGGAGACATTTCATTTGTATGGTAATTTCCCCAACCCCTTCAACGGCAGCACTATTATTGAATTCCAAATGTTGGAGTCCGGCGCAGTTGAGGTATTGATTTTTAATGCTTTAGGGCAGCAAGTAGCTTCTTTAAACGAAACGTTCTCCGCTGCCGGGCGACATCAAATTACCTGGAATGGAATTAACCACGATGGCAGCACTGTCAATAGCGGGTTGTATGTATATCAAATCAACTTTCAGAACTTGGTTCAATACGGAAAGATGTTGTATGTGAAATAACGGGGTCGCTATAGCGAACAAATACCAATTTTAATTACGATTCACAGGAGATGTATTTTTGTTAAAGAAAATTCAATTGACCTTTTTGGTCTTTTTTTTAATTTGGGGCACTTTGTTGGCTCAACCTAAAAAATATGATCGGAACTTATATCAAAAATTTCTTAAAAATTCGCTTCATATCAGCGTATTAGTTTTCTCCAAAACGACAGGGTTTCGCCATGCCTCGATCCCAAACGGCATTGCGGCGATTACCGACCTCGGCGCACAGCATGATTTTACAGTTACCGCCACCGAGGACGCTGCTATTTTTAATGACACGGATTTGGCAAGTTTTGCGGCGATCATATTCCTCAACACCACCGGCGATATTCTTAACAACGATCAGCAGGAAGCATTTAAACGCTACATTCAGGCCGGCGGTGGTTTTGTCGGCATCCATTCCGCGGCCGATACCGAACACGGCTGGCCCTGGTATGGCGGGCTGGTGGGGGCCTACTTCCAAAGCCATCCGGCGATTCAGCAAGCTACTATTAAAGTTGCGGATTTCGCCCATCCCTCAACAGCACATTTGCCCGCCCGCTGGGTGCGCACGGATGAATGGTATAATTTCGATATCAATCCTCGCGGCAACGTGCATGTCCTGGCGACTCTCGACGAAAACACCTATTCCGGGGGAGAAGATGGTTACGATCACCCCATTGCCTGGTGCCATGAATATGAAGGAGGCCGGTCCTGGTATACCGCCAGCGGGCATACGGCTGAAACGTTTAGTGAACCATTATACCTGGATCATATTTTAGGCGGCATTGAGTTCGCTGCCGGTGTACGGGAAGGTGATTGCGGAGCCACCCTGGATGACAGTTTCGAAAAAGTCATTCTCGATGATAACACCGAAAACCCCATGGAACTGGCGGTTGCGCCTGACGGGCGGGTTTTTTATATCGAGCGTTCCGGAACGGTGAAAGTGTATAAACCGGCCAATAACCAGGTGGCGGTTGCCGGGCAAATTGCCGTCTCCACCGCCCAGGAGGATGGGCTGATTGGCATTACCCTGGATCCGGATTTTAACACCAACCAATGGCTCTACCTGTTTTATTCACCGGCCGGCCCCATCGATAAACAGCACGTTTCCCGTTTTACCGTCAACGGAGACGCCCTGGATATGGCATCGGAAAAGGTTTTGCTGGAAATTCCCACCCAACGCGGGGAATGTTGCCATTCCGGTGGTTCTTTGGTATTTGGGCCTAATGGCGAGCTATTTATCTCTACCGGTGATAACACCAATCCCTTTGCTTCCGACGGCTATGCACCCATCGATGAACGCCCGGGGCGTTCTGCCTGGGATGCCCAGGGAACTTCCGGAAACCGAAACGATTTGCGGGGTAAAATCTTACGAATTGTTCCGCAAGCAGATGGCACTTACACCATTCCGGAAGGCAATTTATTTCCTGCCGATGGTTCGCAAGGCCGCCCGGAAGTTTATGTGATGGGATGTCGCAACCCTTTTCGTATTTCTGTTGATAGCGAAACCGGCTGGTTGTATTGGGGAGAAGTGGGGCCGGATGCCGGGTCGCCCAACTTCAATCGCGGTCCGCAAGGGTATGATGAATGGAACCAGGCCCGGGAAGCCGGTAATTTCGGCTGGCCCTATTGCATTGGGAATAATCAACCCTACCGGGATTTTAATTTCGCAACCAACGTTTCCGGGCCTTTGTTTGACTGCGATGCCCCGGTAAACGATTCTCCCAACAATACCGGCGATATACAGCTCCCGCCGGCCCGGGAAGCGATGATCTGGTATCCCTATGCTCCTTCGCAAGAATTTCCGGAGATTACCGTTGGCCCCGGCCGTACTGCCATGGCCGGACCGGTTTATCACTTTGATCCCGATTTACAATCGGAAACCAAACTGCCAGCATACTATGACAACACCTTTTTTATTTATGAATGGTCACGCAGTTGGATCAAAGAAGTTAAATTTGATGAGAATGGCGATCTTTTAAAAATCAACCCCTTTTTGCCGAGCTTCGAATTTATAAGGCCAATGGATATGGAGATTGGACCGGATGGCAGCATTTACATGCTGGAATGGGGCACTGGATTTGGCGGCAACAATCCCGATTCCAAACTCATCCGTATCGATTATATACAGGGCAATCGTTCGCCGGTTGCCCGGGCAAGCGCGACACCGGTTTCCGGCCCGGTTCCGCTAACGGTGCAATTTTCCAGCGAAGGCTCTTTTGACCCCGACCCCGGCGATGTTCTTACATTTGAATGGGATTTTGAAGGCGACAGCACCATTCTTTCCACCGAACCGAACCCCCAACACACCTACTCAACAGCCGGTAATTTTACCGCTCAACTCACGGTTACCGATCCGGAAGGAAACCAGGCAGTGGCGAATATACCGATTGTCGCCGGAAATACCATACCGGCCGTTACCATAGAAGCGCCGGTAAATGGGGGAATTTATGATTGGGGAGATAACGTTAATTATATCGTAAATGTCATCGATGCCGAAGATGGCAGCACTGCGAATGGAACCATCGATTGTGATGCGGTCGTCTTTCAAGCGTTTATCGGCCATGATGAACATGCTCATCCGCTGGGGGAATTTAATAGCTGTTCGGGCATTTTTCAAACCGCAGAGGGGCACGGGTCCGATGGTGATAACATTTTTTATGTTGTCGAAGGCCGTTACACCGATCAAGGCGCACCTGATGTTGGAGCGTTGACCGGGCGCGCCGGGCATATTTTACAGCCAAAGCGCAAACAAGCGGAGCATTTTACGACCAATAATGGCGTTCAAATCGAACCAACCGGTGATATCTTCGGCGGCGGGCGCAACATTGGATTTATTGATCATGGAGACTATGTTTCTTATTATCCCGTTAACCTTCGGAATATCACTTTTATTACGTATCGAGTGGCGTCTGCCGGGCCGGGTGGCCGAATTGAGGTGCATGTAGATTCTCCCGATGGCGAGCTGATTAGCACCGCTTTAGTGGAACCGACCGGCCAATGGCAGGTTTATCGAGACGTGACGACGCCGATTACCGACCCCGGCGGCACCCATGAATTATTTTTTGTTTTCCTTCGAAATCCCGGCAACGGCGGCTTGTTTAATGTCAATTGGATGGATTTCCATGGCGATGGCATCGCCACCGTGCCGGCTGATGCTCCCGATGGACTCAGCGCGGTTTACTACAGCAATATCGATTTTACCGGGGATACCCGTACGCGGATCGACCCCATGGTTAACTTCAATTGGGGAACGCAGTCTCCCATCGGTGGCATTGTCGGCAATAGTTATAGTGTCCGTTGGAGCGGCCAGGTAGAGGCAGAATTCTCGGAATCTTACACCTTTTATACCCGCACGGATGAAGGAGTGCGGTTATGGGTGAACGACGTTCTGGTGATCGATAAATGGATCGATCAGCCGGTAACGGAGTGGGCCAGCGCACCAATAACGCTGGAGGCCGGAGAACGTTATAACATCAACATGGAATACTTTGAGAACAGGGGCCTGGCGCAAGCACACTTGCTTTGGAGCAGCCCTTCCACTCCCAAGCAAACGATTCCGCGCCGTTTTCTCTACTCCCAGGCATCACCAACCGCTATCGACAATGCCGATGATAATAACCTGCCTGCAAAATTGGCCTTACACCCGGCCTTTCCCAATCCCTTCAACGCCCAAACGCAAATCCGGTTTGATGTTCCGAAAGCCACAACCGTTCGCCTGGAAATCTTTGACCTCCTCGGAAAAAGCGTAGAAGTGCTGTTAGA
>CAXHHS010000369.1:0-6951 GCA_964015645.1 uncultured bacterium | reverse complement strand
GGACACGCCTGGGTCGAAGTGTATTTCCCCTCCTACGGCTGGGTCGATTTTGATTCCACCCCAAGCGATGATACCGAACCGGTGCGCCCGCCAAAACCGGACGCCACTCCCCCGGAATATGCCCGCGAACCGATTTTTGCGGTATTGGGCAAAATTACCGGCATCACCGGCGATTCTACCAATATATTAGTCCGGCCATACAGCATTCGCTATCGCAGCGATATGTATGAAATACCGGAAGATGAGTCGCAAATCATTTCCCTGAAACCGGATGGCGCGACCGTTACCATCGAAGAAGAAAAAGTAAAAATCGGCGAGTTCCCGTTGGAACGCACGATGGTGCTCTCTTCTTATTCTTTCAATTTTGATTTGGAAAAAATTCGTGAATACAAATCGAAATCCAAAAGAAAGAAACCGGAAACACCGTTCATGGAATGGTTTCTGCAAAATTTTCCGGAGCAGATTCCGGTGGACGAGGCGATTATCGTTTACAAAGACGATTCGGAAAGCAAGGGCATGATTTTCGCCGTCGATGGTCGCATCGAATCGATTTTACCGGATTCCTCCGGTTTGACGGTGGTTCCCAATAAAATTTTCTACCGCAACAAAAATTACACCGTGGATCAATCGCGGCTGGGTTCGATTAACATCAAACCGGAAGAAGGCGTGATTTATATTGATAAGGAAAAAAAATCGCTGAAGGAATTTGCCGTGGGTGATTCGATGGTGATCTCGGCGGAATCCGGCCATCCGATGCTGCACGCCATCAAACCGTTTTTAGCAACTGAGGCGTTCGATACCTGGTTTAAAAATCGCTTTCCGAATAAGATACCGGTGGATAAAATAAACCTACATGTCGATAAAACGCCGGTTATCACCAAATTTGCCTGGGGGTTATTGATTGTGCTGGCAGTTGGGCTTCTGTTATTAATTCTTCTTTCCAGTGCTTTGTACCTTTATTTTAGCTGGCGGATTGGTGCAGCAAAAGACCGTAAAAAACTGTATTGGGTGTATCGTTTTTCCTTGATGGTGTTAAACCAGTTGGGCTTCCATCGCGTGGTTAAAACACCACTGGAATACGCTCACGAAACGATTGATCCGAAATTCGGCACGGAGTTAGAGCAGTTTATGAACATCTATCACAAAACCAAATACGCCCCTGTTGGTATTGGCCTTGCGCCATCTGAGGCGCAGTTTGTGGAGAACTTCAAATCGCAGTTTAACAACCGGATATTCAGCAAATTCTCCCGTTGGGAAGTTCTGAGGAATTTTATGAATTTTATTCGGACATTGCGGTTTTTGTTTGTGAGGTAACCTTTTTACCGCAGAGCTCACTGAGAGTGCGAAGTAAAAAAAGTAAAACATATATTTACTTAATAATTAGAAAGTTAAGCTATGACGGATCAACAGCTACTTGAGCGAATCACTGTCAATTCGAAAGTGATGGCAGGAAAACCTGTGATAAAGGGAACCCGTTTAACGGTCGAATATATTCTAAACCTGTTAGCACATGGTACTTCACAGGCAGAATTATTAGAAGAATACGATGGCTTAACCCCGGAAGATATTCAAGCTTGCTTGTTGTTCGCATCACGTTCATTGGAGAACACATCATTTATGCCACTGGTTTCGGAGACAGCATAATTGCGGTTTCTCGTGGATGAAAGCACCGGTCCCTCAGTAGCCCGTTGGTTAGAGGGAGAAGGACATGAAGTCTTCTCTGTTTATGATGAAGCGCGTGGAATAAATGATGGCGATGTGATCGAAAAAGCCTTTGCGGGAAATTGGATTTTGATTACAAATGATAAAGATTTTGGAGAAAAAGTATATCGGGAGCAACGCCCCCATAAAGGGATTATTCTCCTGCGACTTGAAGATGAGAGGTCGGCAAATAAAATTGAGACGATTCGTCGATTGCTTGAAAAATATCCGGATCGATTAGCGAATAACTTTGTCGTGGTAACAGAAACACGGGTACGATTTGCACAATTATAACCCTCTCAAAATGAAAAAAAGCAATTATCAAACAAAAATATAGAGGAATTCGATGAACGAAGTTGAAGTGATCAAGACGGAAGAAATTACAGCTTGTAAAGAGAAAGTGGATGCGCTGACGAACAATATCGGGAAAATTATTCGCGGCAAAGAAGAAGAAATTGAGAAGGTACTCACCTGCATGTTTGCCGGCGGCCATATTTTGTTAGAAGATTTGCCGGGATTGGGTAAAACCTCTATGGCCAAGGCACTGGCGTATTCGATTGAAGGGCATCATACCAATAACAATAGCAAAAACGAGGACCACGTTACTTTTAAACGAATCCAATTCACCCCGGATTTGCTGCCGATGGATTTAATCGGCACTTATATTTTCGATGATCGCAACAAAGATTTTATTTTCAAACCCGGGCCGCTGTTCGGCAACATTATCCTCGCGGATGAAATTAATCGCGCCTCCCCCAAAGTACAATCGGCGTTGTTAGAATGTATGGCGGAAAACCAGATTACCATTGGCGAAAAAACTTATCAATTGGATGAATTTTTCTTCGTCATCGCCACCCAAAATCCGATTGAGTTTGAAGGCACTTATCCGTTGCCGGCGGCGCAGTTAGACCGTTTTTATATGAAATATGATTTTGGCTATGTAACGGAAGAAAAGGAGATCGAAATTTACAACGAGTACATTCAAATCAACAAAATCCCGGAAACCGTGTCCCCGGTGGTTCGCCACGAAGATATTTTGATGCTGCGGCGCAGCACAGAAAAAATTTACATCCACCCGGAAATTGTGCGCGCCGTTAGCAACATCGTGCGAGCCACCCGAAATGATGAAGCGATTCGTTTAGGCGCATCTACTCGTGGCGGTATTATCTTTATAAAATGTTTACGGGCCTATGCGCTGGTGCAAGGCCGTGCGTTTGTCGTCGAAGACGATTTAAAAGTTCTGGCGTACGACGTTTTAAACCATCGCATGATTTACAAGAATCATGATAATATGCGCAACACTTTCGACCGGATTGTACACCAGGAGCTGGAACGCCTGGCGGCTTTGAAGATACAAGGATAAAGTTTTCTAAAACCTTTTCAGGGTTTGTTGCTTTAACTCAACAACTTAAAATGTTCATGTAAATATTTACAAAAACTAGAATAGAAAGGGCTATAGCCGTGTATTACTTTGCTTATGGCAGTAACATGAACAGTGCAATCATGTCAAAATATTGCCCCACAGCACGAGTAGTCTCAACTCCTCAACTACGTGACTACCGCTTAGTTTTTACAAGGCGATCAATAAAATGGCAGGCGGGTGTCGCTGATATTATTCCTGTAAAAGGCTTTTCCATCTTTGGCGTATTGTATGAATTGCCTGAAAAAGAATTGGCAGCACTTGATAAAAAAGAAGGGTACGGTAAGGCTTACGATCGTATAAAAATTACTATTAAAACAAATAAACAAGAATATGAAGCATTCACCTATACTGTGACTATAAAGGCAGATAGGGAAATAGCACCGTCACAAGAGTATATCGATACAATCATTGAAGGCGCAAAAGAAAACGAGCTCTACCCTCGATATATTACGTTTTTAAGTTTTATCAAAGAACAAGCCAAGTCGCCTGATAGTTTTCGTAGTGGTTGTGTCCTACAAGGAACACAGAGTCGAATGGAAGGAAAAGGAAGTGCAATTTGCAAAGTTGGTCCGGATTATTTTAAAACGCATTCATTAAAAAAAATCTCAGCGATCTGTATTGGTAACAATATCTGTATGGCTGAAACATTTGTTGACCCATCCATTCCAGAAAGTTATTGCCAAATTGATCAGAATATTAGGCAAGCCTTTGGCATTGAAGGTAATATTCATTTTGGCTACGACGCTTCAATTGATAATCTCTCAGGTAAGGGAGAGTCTTTTTTGTTTATTCGCCCCCGTTATCTAATTCTGCCCGTTAAGAAAACTTCTTGGATCGACAGCGAAAAAAATATCTGCGTTTTGCACTCCAATAATATCAGGTTTTTAGGAATAGAAGAAGGCGATTATGTACGAATCTATTCAGTGATCAAGACAAATAAAAGTTACAAAACCAAATGTCATAGACGGCGTGTTTTCTCAGGGACGGCAACCGAGATTTCAAAAGATGGAACAAATAAAACAGAGTATCCAAAGCCATTTGAGTTTTACATTGATTCTGATGGGCGTGAAATTCTGGAGATAGAATTGGGTTCACCAGTATATATCGTTGCTGATATTAAAAAACAGTTTTTACGCAGGTCAATCTTTTATGGAACTACAACACTGCTGGCAATCATTGCTCTTTCACCAATTATGCAAAAACCGCTTGAAAAGTTAGGAATGCAAAGTTATAGCCTGGCTATCACCATTGGTCTTGCAGTATTAATTACGATCATGATGAGTATTTTTGATATTCGTAGTAAAATACAATATTGAATCGATGTTGGCTAAATTCTACTGCTATTAATGATAATCGTATAGTGAAGAAAAGTGATTGCAAAATATTGTCTTGACGTTCTGGGATAGGAGTAGTTTTGATAATAATTTTTATTAAAAAAGAAAAATAAAAAAGGATGTACTTTTCGACCATTGTGGAGATTAATAAAAATAGTTTCTTCAACGTTTTCGGAAGTTTCCAACAAATTATGATGAAATTTATTCGATGTTTTCTACTTACGATTTCGGGAATATTATTATTTTCGAGTAACGGTGAGTCTAATGACCGCAACCGGGCGATTATCGACACCCTGCGCTGGGGGTTCAATTTTCGTTCCGGGGAGGCGTACAAACGAGCCAACCAGGCCAAACATCTCGATAGTACCTATTATGTCGGCCACCTCATCGAAGCCTATCATTACTTTGATAAGGCCGAGGAGCATACCGGTCTTGCCAAAGCCGTGAAGCCACTCCGTAAGGCCATCCGGCTATATGAAAAAGATTTTGGCGAAACCCTGGAAAAATGGTACACCCGGGAAGATATTTGGGCCGAGGCCGGTAGAGGGCTGCTGCGGCAATTGGATTATTACGACCTCAGCAACCGCTTGATCAATTGTTACATCTCCCTGGAAATGCCAGATTCCGCTTATAGCGCCACGCTCCGTTTCAAAGATGCCAACCTGGTATACGATTTCCAATCCTATCATTGGCTGGCCTGGCTTTACTTTCGCACCCGTATTTACGATAGCGATAAATATGATTTTTTGAAAGATTCTATCGAGGATAATCTCAAAGCCGCTTTCGAATATACGGATTCGCTGGAATTGCGCTATCAGAAAAATGTGCCCTATATTCGAAACGAAATTTTAGGCGCGGTCATGCAAGGCAGCGGCTTTTATAATTCGTTTCAAAACTCATTTATCCAGGGGCCGCGCGGTGTTATCGCCAATACGTTAGGGATTTTGTACGGGTATGATTTTCAGCCGGAGCTGGCTGCAAAATACTTTAAGCAAATGCGCGGCGATGATAACCTTGCAAAAACCGTTAACCTCGGGTTTACCTATCATTCCAATATCGATTTTCGCACTGCGGAGGATTATTTTTCCAAAGTGCCGGATCGCGGCTCACGCAGTCGGGGAGGCCATTGGCAGGGATATTCAACGATATATGTTTACAAAGGAGAGCCACTGGAAGGCGCTGCAAAATTGCAAGAAGATCGCGATTCTCACGGTTACACCATCGGCTACGGTTGGGATAATTTATGCCTGGCTCGAATGTTTTTATACGCCGGCTACATCGATGAATGCGACATCTCCCTAACCAAAGCGGATAACTTTACCGAAGTGCACTACAATACCTCTTTTCGCGAAGACCAGTATCGCTTCATGCTGAAAACACTGCGCTTAATGCAAGCCATTTATGAAGAAAACGCCGTAAAGTTTGAAAACAAAAATCACTGGCTCAGCCTGGATTGGTGGAAACAATTTCCCGGGTTAGCGTACGATAAATACACCACTCTCTATCAATTAGCAAACGAACTGGCCTTAAATCCCGAACGTGAAATGGTGTATTATCACATCTTCCACACCGAGTCGATTGTCAGTTTTGACGAGTTATGGTTCATTCTAAAAAATTATAGCAACGATTATTTTAAAGAGGTTTTTCGCCAATTTTCCCGAAGCGACCCCCGCACGAATCTCGATCGCTATTACAATTATTTTACCGGTAAACTGCTTATCGAAGAAGGCAATGACGAAGTCGCCTACGATGTGTTAACCGCCATTTTGAGTGATGATCAACTCGATAAAGAATATGAAAAATTGTTAATCGCCCGCGTTCACGAAAGCTGCGCGATGATTGCCAATGAAAACGGCTGGCAGCCGCAGAAAACCTTTCACCTCAACGAGCTTTATACGAACTTCCCGGAAATTATCCCTTTCTCGGAAGTGCAAATGGCTTTCCGATTGAACATTTCACCGGAGCTAAAAACTTCGGAAAATCCTGCCGTTCAAAATGCTTTGTCGCAATTGCAAGACACCAATATTGATTGGGAACCGGCAGCGACTCAGAACTTCCCGGAGATAACACTTAACCTGGGTGAAAACAATCGTTTACAATATGAAGTTATTATCAATCGCGAAACGTTTACGCAGGGCGCTGTTGAGCTAAACACTCCGGATGCGGGGAAGAAATTGGCGTATCGATTGTTTAAGGTTTTGCGGTAAATTATGTGTGGTTATTGATGAGGATTTAAAAGCGGAAGGCGTTGTGGCGTTAAAACAACACATCAAAAAAATTATCGCTGGTTTTGAAATTGAACACATGCGACAATCGAAATTGGGCGGGAGGGAGAAGAGTGTGTTTTAAAGGATTGTTAAAGAAACTTTCTCTATGACAGAATAATTTGTTGGCAGAATGATTTAAAAATTATTCTGCCAAATAATCATTCTGCCATAAAAAACAGTTCAAGACTCATTTAAGCATTTGCACCATGGCTGTCTCTTATACACA
>CAXHHS010000368.1:0-6981 GCA_964015645.1 uncultured bacterium | reverse complement strand
TTTTAGTGAAACTTCGTGTCTTGGAGCCTTTGTGGCAACTTTTAAAACGGCCTCTAAGATTTTTGCAGGTATAAATTTAAGTGTCGTTTTAGATGAAAATTCCCGGAGGATTTATGAAGCGCAGAGAATTTTTACAAATTACCGCAGCCGGCAGTTCGGCGCTCGCAATAGCTGGTTTGTCGTCATGTGATCAACCGAACACGGAAGGCAAATCTTACAATGCAGCCGAAGTTCCACCGTTTGAACTGGATGAGCTGGCAATTTCCGATTTGCAAGAAGGAATGAAATCCGGCAAATACACCGCGCGTTCCATTGTCGAAAAATACCTGGAGCGGATCAAAGCCATTGACCGCAATGGCCCGGCGGTGAATTCCGTGATCGAAATAAATCCGGATGCGCTGAAAATAGCCGAAGCATTAGACAAAGAGCGCCGGGAAAATAAAGTGCGCGGGCTGCTGCACGGCATTCCGGTGATGATCAAAGACAACATCGACACTGCCGATAAAATGATGACCACTGCCGGTTCGCTAGCGTTAAAAGGTTCCATTCCGGCACAAGATTCTTTTGTCGCGCAAAAATTACGCGAAGCCGGGGCGATTATCATTGCGAAAACCAACCTCAGCGAATGGGCGAATTTCCGTTCCACTAATTCCACCAGCGGCTGGAGCGGGCGCGGCGGGCAAACCAATAATCCCTATGCGCTGGATCGTAATCCCTGTGGATCCAGTTCCGGTTCCGGGGCAGCGGTGTCTGCCAATCTCTGCACGGTTGCCATTGGCACTGAGACGAACGGTTCAGTGGTTTGCCCCTCTTCGGCCAATGGCATTGTCGGCATCAAACCGACCGTGGGGTTGGTGGGACGCTCCGGCATTATTCCCATCGCCCACACCCAGGATACCGCCGGCCCGATGACGCGTACCGTTCGCGACGGCGCGATACTGCTCGGTGCGCTCACCGGCATTGATCCGCGCGATGATGTTACCAAAGAAAGCAGCGGAAAATCACACTCCGATTATACCCAATTTCTCGATCCGCAAGGATTAAACGGCGCTCGCATTGGCGTGGCATGTAATTTTTTTGAATTCCATCCCGGTGTGGATAAACTGATGGAAGACGCCGTCAGCGCTATGAAAGCCGCTGGCGCAGTGATCGTCGATGAAGCAAATATCGAAACCAGCCGCGATTACGGCAGCGCCGGTTTTGATGTGCTGCTCTACGAATTTAAAACCGATCTCAACAAATATTTTGCTTCACTTCCGCAAGGAAATGGCGTGCGGTCGCTTCAAGCGCTAATCGAATTTAACGAGGCCAATAAGGAAGCGGAAATGCCCCACTTTGGCCAGGAAATCTTGATATTGGCGCAGGAGAAAGGCGATCTTTCCAGCCCGGAATACATCAGCGCTTTAAAGAAAGTGAAGGAGCTTTCTCGCGATAAAGGCATCGATGCCACGCTTAGCAAACATAAAGTTGATGCAATCATTGCCCCCACCGGTGGCCCGGCCTGGTTTACGGATTGGATCAACGGCGACCATTTCGGCGGCGGCAGTTCCTCCCCGGCAGCGAGAGCCGGTTATCCCAACATCACGGTACCGGCGGGATTTATCCGGGGATTGCCGGTGGGCATCTCAATTTTCTCCGGCCCATATCAAGAGCCGATGCTGATCAAATTTGCCTACGCCTTTGAGCAAGCCACCAAACATCGCAAGCCGCCGCAGTTTTTGCCAAGTATAAAGTTTGCCTGAAAAGGCAATGCCGGAACAAGTGCAAGCGCAGCGCCGTAATGGGATTGGGTGTATAAACCAAAGGTGAGGTGGTGGAAGGCTTCTCTCTTCTATCCGTTTTAATACTGTTTGGCGCTGCGCAAGGGTTGATCCTGGTCATCGCCATCAATCGCATTAAAAATCGCAACCGGGATGCCAACCGCATTCTTTCTGCCTTTATCCTCTTGATTTCTCTCGTTTTATTAAGCCGTTTGGTGTATGTGGAAGGCGTTTCTATTTGGACGGCTTACCCGCATTTGTTCCTAATCCCGGACATTCCATTACTGCTCTACGGCCCCATATTTTACTTTTATATCCGCAGCCTGTTAATGGAGCCACAAGCGCCCGCTGTAAAATGGTGGGTACATTTTATCCCGGCTGCGCTTCACATTTTGCTGATGTCATTTTATTTGTTAGAGTCGAGAGCGGCATACTTTCAGCGGCTTGTCGAGGGGGATTTATGGGAAGTGCCCTACGTGGGGTTTATCGCATTGGGGCAAATGGCGATCTATTTGTGGATGAGTTACCGGATTTTTAATACCTATCGAAAGCGCATTAGCAACAAAGTTTCTTTCAACTATTCCTTAAAATATTTGCAGGTTTTTTTCTTGCTAACGGCAATTTGCTGGCTGGCATGGTTTTATAGTTCTTTTGCATCGCTTGCTCGATTAATACCGGCGTTCGCTTTTATCGATTATAATTTCGCCTGGGTTTCGCTTTCGTTCACGACCTTCATTTTGGCCTATTTTGCGATGAGCCAGCAGGAAATTTTTAAACTGAATCCGCAAGTGAAGAAATACGAAGGGTCTTCACTCTCCGGAGAGGCGCTGAAAGAAATAGAGAAAAAGTTGCTTTTTGTAATGCAAACCCAGAAACCGTATCTTAACAAAACCCTTACGCTTGGTCAGCTTGCGGAGTTGATAGCAGTACATCAAAAAGATTTATCGCAGGTAATTAATGCAAAATTCGGCATGAATTTTTTTGATTTTATCAACAGCTACCGGGTTGCCGAGTTTAAAGCACTTGCTTGTCAGGAAAAATACCGGCATCTTACAGTATTAGCAATAGCCTACGACGCCGGTTTTAACTCCAAAACCACTTTCAATACCGCGTTTAAAAAATTTACCGGGATTACGCCGGTAGAATATTTAAAAATAAAGGATTGATTTATTCCTATAAACTTGTGCTACTGTGAAGAAGTTCGAAAGTCCCTGTCCACATTAGATGAATATGTCAGAGGATTGTTGGAGGGCTTATCCCGGAAAATGTACCTCGATAGTCCAGCTCTTACCATTTGTTTTTTAGATATCTTAAATTGAAAGCTTGGCGAAGCTTTATCTCACCCACTCGCTTTCGATGTTCGGGAGTTTTCTTGTTGTGCTTCAACGTATGCTTTTAAAACGGCGTTAATTCGCGATTGATATCCTTTACCTTGCGCTTTAAACCACTCTAATACTTCTCTGTCTATTCGCAAAGAGATGGCTTTCTTCGGTTGAGGCAGAACAACTTTTGCCGTTTTCCAAAATTCTTTATCCGTTGCCGGAATATCCGAATAATCAATTTCTGAATCCGGCATCGCTTCTAATTCTTCAATGGTTTTTTCTCGAAAACTCATGATAAGCCTCTTTTTCTTCTTTATTGGCTTTCCTTGCTGATATGATTCTTAATTTATCTTCTCTTTCAGTATGAACCACCGCGATGATTGTTATTCCTTCCATTAATCCCAAACTGATCTCTCTAATTTCTCCGTAATCAAAACGATTATCTCTTCTGGTTAATACTTTATTATCGAATATTGACTTCGCTCGTTCAAAACCAATACCATGCTTTTTGATATTCTTGCGATTCTTATTTCCATCCCATTCAAACTCCATAGATTAATCTACGTATTGTATATACATTTCGCAAGACTTTCTTTGGTTATTCGAAATAAATTTCGCTCCTTACATCCGGGTATGTCAAGATAGCATCCCTTCTTTACATCACATTCGCATTTTAATCTCTCAAAAAGGTTCGACTTCAAGAAGCCGGGCGAACTTTGGTAGCATTCTATCTATTTTGGCGAAAAAGATTTGATATGCTAAATCAACAAAGGAGCTACGATGAAACGTACTGCCCATATTTTTATTTTGATTGTTCTTTTAATTGTAAATCCGCACCTGTATTCCCAAAAAGCAATTGTCACTACCATTCATTTGGATGGATCGCTTTCGCTCGATGGGCTGTTAGTTGGGCCGGACGGCACGCTTTACGGCACCGCCGGATTTGATGGCAGCAAAATCTACAAAATCAATTTGGATGGTTCGACCGAGGTTTTTGCTGATAATTTAAACGGCCCTATCGATATGGATTATGATTTATCCGGTAATCTTTATGTAAGCACATTTAATGATCGCGGTCTTTTTAAAATTTCGCCACAGGTTGAAATCACACGATTTGCAATCGTTAATCTCGGTCCATCCGGCGTTGTGTTAAATCGCTCGACAGGAAGCGTTTATGTATCGCATTACGGGGTTGGTTTTCCCGGGAATGGTAGAACAGTTTATACTGTCGATTCAACCGGAGTGGTGGGTGTTCTGGCACAGGATAACGGGTTAAATGTTCCGGTGAGCCTGGCAATCGATGATGATGGGAACCTGTATGCGCCTAATATCAGCGATGCTAAATTGTTCAAAATTACACCTGGTGGCGACATCTCCTTGCTGGCAGAATTACCTACGTCCATTCGACATACATTTAATATCGGGCATATCGAATATGCAAATGGCGCGCTATATGTTACCGGAAATTTTAGCCAGCCATTTGTATACAAGGTGCAGCTTAACGGCGAGTACGAAATAATTGCCGGTACCGGTCTCATTGGGCAGCAGGATGGCCCCGCGCTGAAAGCAACTTTTAATGCGCCGAATGGCATAACAAAATCATTAAGCGGAGATACTCTTTTTATCTCGGAGCTAAATAGCCCCGGTACATTGCGAATGCTCATTTTGTCCACCGTAACCGGCATCGAGGAGAGGTTTGAGCAACCGTTTCAGTTTCAGCTACGGCAGAACTACCCGAATCCGTTTAACCCGAATACAACGATTACTTACGAATTGCCAACATCGGAAAATATTAAAATTTCCATTTATAACACGGCTGGGCAATTGATGGCAACGTTAGTGGATGAATATAAAAATGCTGGCATTCATTCTGTAGAGTGGAATGCCAGCAAAGTTGTTTCAGGAATCTATCTTTACCGGTTTGAAGCCGGTGCATACAGTGCGGTTAAAAAAGGAGTTTTGGTAAGATAATAAATTGGCAAGCGGCAGTTGGCAACAGCAGAAGGCAGGAAAAACAAAGAGTGCCGCTGCCCTACTGCTACTGCCACTTTTTGAATAATCTCCTAAACTTTAACAGTAACAAGCCTCTTCCTTAGCCTGAAGCGTAGTTTGTTATTCATACTTCAAAATATCCACCGGGTTTGTGCGGGCGGCCTTGATGGTTTGGGAGCCGATTGTCAACAATGCAATTACTAGCAATAAAATAATGCCCAGGATAAAAACCGGTGGCGACATCTCAATACGATTGCCCATAGAATTTAGCCATAGACCGTTCACATACCATGCCAGCGGCCCCGCTAGTAAGATTGAAATCGCAATCAGCTTTATAAATGATTTGGATAACAGCCCGATAACACTGGCGGTGGTGGCTCCCAATACTTTCCTCACACCAATTTCCTTCAAGCGGGTTTGGGTAATGTAAGCTGTCATTCCTAATAATCCCAGGCAGGCAACTAAAACTGCAAAACCGGCAGCAAGGCCGATGATGTTTAGAAAATCTCGCATCAACTTTAATTCCAGCGCTTCGGCAAGATGGTCTTCGTACAGTTTATATTCTAGCGGCTCCAGCGGCTCAAATTGTTTCCAGGTAGCTTTTAGGTGAGCAGTTACGTCATCATAATTGCCGGGAAAAAAGCGAATGGTTGCTACCGAAAATCCTTCGGGATCCATTCGCAGCACCATCGGGTCGATCTCCGCCATTGCGGAAAAAAAGCGATAGTCTTTTACCACACCAATTACCTGCACTTGCAACTCTTTTCCCAGCGTAATTTGCTGACCAACAGCTTCCGATGGTGAGCCGAACTGAAGCCCGGTTACGGCGGTCTCGTTCAGCAGCACCACGCTCTCCGTTTCCCCGCTTATTCCGAAAGGGAAATTTTGGCCTGCGATGAGCGATATTTCCAGGGTTTCGAGTAGATGACGATCGCTCCAAATGCTATATCCTTTGATGGCGTCTTCCATCGTTTCGGATTGCATCCAGGTATCGTTGCGGGCGCCGCTGCCGGTGAGGATCGATACCGCCGAAACATTTTCGACGCCAGGGTGACGAAGCAATTCGCTACGAAAGGCATCGTAGGGCATTTTTTCCAACGGCACGGTGAGAATGTTTTTCTCATTGAATCCGTACTCCGTTTTGCTAACATGATTCGACTGCTGGTACAGCAACAACGTGCTAACGATAAACAACAACGATAGCGAAAATTGCGTCACGATCAGCGTTTTACGCAACACGAATCCTTTTCCCTTTACGCTTGCGCCTCCCCGAAATACATGAGCGGGTAAAAATCGTGATAAATAAAGCGCCGGATACAACCCGGAAAGCAACCCGACCACCAGGCTGAAAGCGAAAAAAATTGCGTATAATCCCATATCGCCTAAATTAGGCGCGATCTGCGATTTGGTAAATTGAATGGGAGTGAGATTGTTAAATCCATCGATGAGGACTAACATAAAACCAGCGGCGATGAGCAGCGCAGCCAGCGAAATGCAAATTGCCTCGACCAGGAATTGCACGATGATTTGCCGCCGCAGCGCGCCAACCACTTTGCGCATCCCGATTTCTTTTGCTCGCTGCAACGCTCGTGCAACCGACAGACTAACATAATTGATGCAGGCAGCCAACAAAATAATGGCCGCCAAACCGGCGAGCACATAGATCACCACAATCGGGAGGAAAAACTTTATTTGATTATCCATTATCGGGCCGAATACAACGCCGGTAAGTTCTTGTGAATGCAGCGCTACCAGGTGCGACTGGTCGTCGCCGGGAAAATGCTGTTCGATGAGCGCGGGAAACTGCGCTTGCAAATTTTCCGGGGAGGCGTCTTTTTCCAGCATCACAAAGGTGTAGAAGTTGCGAACGGTGTTATCCCATTTTGCCAATTTTTCCCGCGTTTCCT
>CAXHHS010000367.1:0-6982 GCA_964015645.1 uncultured bacterium | reverse complement strand
ACACCAAGAAGCTCGTCGGCAGCGTCAGATGTGTATAAGAGACAGATGCAGGAAAGCGATTTTCAAAAAGGCAGCCAGGGCAAAAAAACCGTATTCCCAAAGATAACGCAGCTTCCCGCCTCTTTTGCGTTGAATATTAATTCGGCGTAAATTCACGCCATCTATCTGTTCCTTGAGATGCTGCTGTTCGCCTTTCAGGCAAACAATATCAACCGCATACCCGGCTTCAATGAGTGCCTCGCTTTCACGTTTTACGCGGACATCCTCGGGAAATGTTGAAAAGACGATCATGGCAATTCTATTTTTCAAATTTGTATTACCTCCAAAATAATGGCGGCGTATCAACCATATTTGCCTTCAACGTTCTAACCAATTCAATATTATTGATTAAATTTTCGTTGTACAGTTTAATACGCCGCCGTTTTACCAAATAAACCTTCTGCTTGAATGGTTTGATTAATCCGATCCATGGACCCATTTTCCTCCTACCCTAAATGTGGATATAATAGTTTCCCTTCTAATTGTAACAGCGGGGAGGGCAGATGGCGATTGGTAAAATGCATCAACCTGCGTGCCAGGCCGCTGTTATCGTTTGTCTTAATTTTTTTAATTGCCGGGTGATAATAGTAGTGCAAAATATGCTGCTGTGCGCCCCACCGCTGTTTAAATGTTAAGAGAGAGTGGTTGGTTAAAGCGGTTCTTCCGAAATCGAATTTCCGAATGCCTTCTTTGTAAGCCAATTTAATAATTTCCCAGATGATTAGTTGATTAGGCCCCAAAGACCAATAGCGAGAATCGGATGCGCTGTATTCATAATAAAACGTGTCATTAAAGCGCAGCATCAAAACAGCGGCAACGATTTTATTTTGATATTCTAACACCGGAAGAAACATCAGGTTATGCGATTTTAAATTTTTCCAGATGTTCGTAAAAAAAGAATAGGGTTGCGGTGGAAGACCATGATGTTTGCGAACAGCTGTTTCCAGTTTAAAAAAAGCTTTAAGGTCTTCCTCTTTATCGGCAATGCGAAATGTAAACCCACTTTTTTCCGCTTTTTTAATTTTGCGGCGAATACAATTGGCGTGAAATTTTTTAAATGTTTTTTCCGAATCCGGTTCTAATTCCAAAATGTGAGTAGCGTAGAGCGATTGTCCTTTTAAATCGTTGGTGTTTGTTACATCCGCTAAAAACTTTAACTCAATATAATCCATATCCGGGCAATTTGTGGTGGCAAATTGAATCATATTTTCCAATTCGCTTTCCGGGAATAAAGCCGGGCAATAGGCCGTTAAAGGCAACGAAACCAGGCGCTTGCCGGTAAGTTTGCTGTTTACCTTCATTAAGGGTAAAACGCCTTCAATCCGGCCGCTTTGGGAATTTTCCAGGGAAATATAAAATGGTCGGAACCCATACGTTTCTGCAACGGCCTTTCCCCACAAGGAATGATGATAAATCGACCCCCGGGGGTGCTTCACCACAAATTCATCCCAGCGATTGTCAGTTTGAGGGTCTATAACGGATAAAGTCAAATTCATTTCTCCTCCAGAAATTGAAGAAATGCACAGGGATAGATCATTACTTTTAAATGCTTTGGATATCCTTGTTCGCTGCGAATCGCCTGCAAAATTTGAGACCATTGGGTGGCTATCTTAATCCCGGGAAGCTGTTCCGGCAGCGTTGTATGATGTTTGCCGGGGCGATAGAGCCAAATTGAGCGTCGAATATTTTTTTTATCTTCCGGCGCCGCCGGCGAATTCATTGATTTTCTATGAAAAAAACGAGATATTTTTTGCCTTAGTGCTTTTGTTAATTTCGAAAACATTTCGTTTAGCGGCATTACCGAAAGCCGCAATAAAATGTGTCGAATGCGATGAGCCGTTGAAACATAAGTAAATGGGAAAATGTTATGGAGACCAATTCCTTCCGGGCAGGCGGCAATCGCGATTCTGGTAGCGTGCGGGCGGCAATCTTTGAACGGAATAAACCCTTTGGCTTTGGCAAACGTTAGCGATAAATCATTGGGATACGTATTTGAGATAATAACATCGGCATCCGTTGCACGTGGTGCGCGGAAGGTTTTTCGAGAAAACGATACGGCCTCCGGAAAATATTGCAAAAAATCGCCGCAATACAGTTGAACAATATCTCGACCGGCATTGATGAGCATAGAGATGGTTGTTTTCATCCCAATCATTTCGGCAATCTCATTCAAATCATCTCGAAAACTATTATGAACCCGGCCCCCGCCCCAGCCAGCCATTTTATGACGAAAATGCAAATAATAAATGGAACGAATTCCAAGAATGCCTAACGCCAGCTTTGTTCCCCCACCGAACCCGGCAGTATTGTTGGGATATATTCCACCGATACCCAAAACCAGGTCGCTCTCCAGAACGGCTTTGTTCATAAAAACCGGCGTGCCAAAACTGGTCTTGCCAATTTTTTTTACATCGCGAAAACAATTGTGCACAATTAAGCGGCAGGATGAGGCGGCTGCCGGCCCTACTTTTTTAAGCAAGGCGTTTGGCCCCGGCTCCCCATGGCTCCCGGTTGCCATAATGATGGAAATATCCCCGGTTGAAATACCGGCATTCGCAAGAATCGTTAACAAGTGTGGCATTACCCGGTCAACCGGGGTGGGGCGATTCAAATCATCAACGATAATAAGCGGGCGTTTTTTGCCTTTGCAAATTTCTCTAAATGATCCCTGTCCCACCGGCTGATCGAGAATATTAACGATTTGTTGATCCGTTAACGGCGGCGGTGTTTGCGGTTCTTGAATCTCTATTTCCCAACCGGGGAAAATCGGAAGTTTGATATCGTAATCCCCGTACCAGGCGCCCGTTCGTAACTTCACGGAAGTGATCGTTTTTTGTTCGGTGAGTAATGCTGACATTAATCTTTCCTCGCTAAAAATACAGTTTGAGCGCCGGTTGATCTTAAAATCGGAAAACCGCGGTCGGCATACCGTTGTAGAAAATGGTGTACTTTTACGCCACCCGAGCCTGGGAATAATTCCATTCGCATAAAGCCAAAGGGGCCAAATCCGAACATTTTCTGCCGTATGACATTCAGATTCACAGAATCCAGGTGTTCGATAAATTCCTTAATCCGGTACAGTTTGGGGCGCGGCGAATGCGACGATTTTCGTAAACCACTTTTCTCTAATAATCGAATAAGCACAAACTTCGGTTTTTCAAGCGCCGGCATTCGAAAGGGATTCACCAAATGATTTAAACGGTAGCGATTATCCACATTCAAAATGATATACCCCCCGGGTTTAAGAATTCGTGACATTTCCCGGAGCGGTGTTTTTACATCCGGCAGCCAGGGAAGAACGCCCAGGGTAATAATTGCATCGAGGGAATTATCCGGGTACGGCAAAGCATTAATATCGCTAACCTTCGCTTCGATCAGGTGTTCGAGGTTCAATTCTTTTGCATGTTTTTTGGTTAAATCAATCATTGCTTGCACACTGTCTAACGCCTCAATTTTGTAGCCTCGCCGGGCGATGGCGGTTGTGATTAATCCTGCACCGCACCCGATTTCCAGAATCCTGCTATCTTTTGACAAATTCAACCCGTCAAAAAAATGTAGGGTAATTTCTTGCCGCTGCTGATGTATAACAGAATAAACATTGTTTTTATCCTGGTATATTTCCTTCCAAAACACGGACTCGGAATCAAAATATTGATTCACGAGCTTTTGACTTTCCTCCCAATCCATTGATTGTTCAACTGGTTGAACATTATCCGTAATGTTCGAATTTTTCAAAGTTCGCTCCGGTATTCCTTTTGATTAAATGTTTTTCTTCCGAAAAACACCAACGTGACTCCACCCCAATAATCTTGCCAGCGCTTTGTTTATACCTTTTCTCCTCAATGGATTTTTGTCAAAAAATGAAATATGATACAGGTCGAATTCATCGACTTTTTGGTAGCCAAGTTCCTCAAACAAGGCATCAAACTTGGACGAATTATGTACTTGTTCGGCTTTTTTGTAATCAAGATAACCGCCGGACCAAATGCCGGTTCGGGCTAAATTTACCAGTGTTTCCCACCAGGTGCGGTTCGGGCGAAACCATAAAATGTGTTTCAGAATATGCAAAAAGACATAAATGCTAACCCGGTTTGCCCCGGAAGCGATGATGTAACCTCCTGCTTCAATCTGGCCGGATAAATTTTCGATATATTTTTTCTGGTTTTCGATGTACGGAAACACCCCGATAATTGTGGCAAGTTTAAACATCCGGTCGGTAAAAGGGTTTTTTCCATCGATACTCACTAAAAAACGCTTCTCTGCATCGGAATATTTCACAGACATTCTTTCGACGGCATGATTCACTAATTTGTCCGAAACATCGCTGCCATAAGGATCGAATCCCATCCCGGCCAAAACCTCGCTAAGCTGCCCGGTAGAACATCCAATATCTAATGTTGTGCAGGGAACGATTTCATTTTTTTGAATTAGCTGTTTAAGCCATTGATTTCGTTTGGTATAAAAGTTTTGAGTATTATTGGCTTGCTTTTGCCAACGGTCGGCATAGTAATTCCAATACTCTCTCGCCTGGGATACGGAATTTGTCGCTTGCATTTCTGCTCCCTAATTCACGGGTTTTGGGATTGGAGATTTTGTTTTTTTTCGGAATCGATTACCGAGACCTTTTTGGAGTGAATTCCCGAATTCGGCTACAAAGGGTTTTAAATCATCGAGGGCAAACCACTGGGCTTCTTTTACACCGCGAAAAGATTTCAACCAGTCGCCTATTTGCAGCCGGCCATCTCGCCAGTAGCGCAGGGAAGAAACGATATCCCCGTGTTCTAATAACCATTTACGGCCTTCCTCGAAATCACCGGAAAATACCGGTTGGCCGGTTAAATCGCGATACATCGCCCGCACAACATCCATTCCATGGGAATCGACAAACAAACGAAAGGTAGCGCCAACACGGGGATTCGGGTCTAATAAATAGTACTCATTTCGCCGCGCATCGTATTTAAACCCGATGTCTAAAACACCGGTGTACCCGATCTTTTTCATAAACAGTTTTGTTAACCGGGATACGGCTTCATTTTTCTCGCAAATCCCAAGGCTGGTAACACCGGTGTATGCGGGATATTGGCGTAATTTCCGACCGGTGACTTCGAACAAACAATCGGAATTTCGATCAAAATAACCGTTGAACATCCAGACATCCGCCGAATCACCGGGAATGTATTCTTGCAGCATCAAGTTTGGCGTTCCCGATGTTTCCATTTCATTGTAGCAACTTAGCAGCGTTTCGCCATCTTCCGCAATTACCATCCTGACACCGGTTTGCATTTGCAACGCAACTGTATCGATTCCTTTTAAAACCACCGGGAATTTGGCGTCTTCAATAAAACGAAGCACATCATAGCGGTTTTGCGGAAAAGCGGTTTCCGGGGTTGGAATATCATGCTGCTGGCAAAGTGAATATAATTGCCGCTTATTTGCCAGGGAATAAGTAAGCCCTTCCGGTCGTAGTGGAAATCGATAAGCTTGTTTGAGCAATTCCGCATGTTCATACAAAAAGATCGAGGTAGGATCATTCGTTGGAATGAAAATCGGGCGAGATCCTATTTTTTGTCCAAGCTCCAACAGCCATTCAACTGCTTTTTCCGGTTCATTATCGGAAACTTCCCAACTAAAATTTTTATACCAGTATTTGGATTTTGCCGTGGGAGAATTCGGGTTCTTATGGATTCCGTAAACCGGAATACCAAGCCGTCCCAAACTTCTGGCAATGCCGTGCCCGTAATTGCAGTGACAAATCACGACACAGGGCACGGATGTGTTCAGATGATGGTTTCCCCCAACGCCATTAGCGGTGCTGCTTGTAAGGCTACCGGGCTTTGAAAGCCTGGCAGATTGAGGCGCTATCGTTTGGTTGTCAAATTTTACATCCAATTAGTTCTCTCTCCGTTTAGTATTCGTATTCCTTAAACTGTTGCTTTTTCGACAATGGCTTCGGTTTCCCAAATAACCGATTGAGTGTTCCAAAACCTGGCGACATCGCGCGGTAGCGCATGCCAAAATTGGCCTTCGTAACGGTCTTTGATGTATTGCAGAAAATCGAGATATAATTCGACCGGGTATTCTTCCAGCCCCGGTTTTTTACCGTTAAAGTTCATGTAATCCGGGTGGGTGTTGATGAGCATCATGCCGCCACGTTCTGCAATCCAATCCAGCTTACGTTTCCAAACTCGCGTATCTCTTTCACGCATAATGACAAACATGGCATGATCCTGCGGCAAGGTATAGGGCAGTTCCACATAGCCTTTTTGAAAATCGGTTTTGCGAACCTTAAATGGGAAAATGGTAGAAACGCCATCGGATTGCGGTTCGAAAGGATCGGTGTCGAATGTGGAAGCGTCGTATTCGATTTCCAGGTCGTGAATCCAATCCAGGTTGTGGTGCATCGCCGGCGAGCGAAAGCCGACCACATTCCATTCCCGGAGATATTGGTTAATTCTTGCTGCTCGCTCTTTAAATATTTTTCGGGATTGATATAATTTGCCATCGTGGTTCAGGCCGTGAACACCAACTTCAAACCCATTCGATTCAAGATCGGCTCTCACCATATATGGCACGGGATATCTTTCCGGTACAAAATTAAAGGAAGAGCGAAACCCCAGTTTTTTTTCCAGCTTCATCAAATCCTGGCACTTCAGTAACCCGCCTTCGAATTCCACATCATGGGTTAGCACCACGGCAAATTGTTTTTCATCAGGCCAACCACCCCATCCCTGGGGCAGTTCACCTGCGTTACGATCGATTGGCCACACATTGCGGTGCAAAACTTTTTTACCGTGGGTTAACATGCGTCTCAAAAAAAGCTGTAACCTTCTTGGCATATACGGTTTTAGTGCGTAATAAATTTTTTGAATCGCCATGTTTTTCCTGCCTTTGTTTTATAACTGTCTCTTATACACATCTGACGCTGCCGACGAGCTTCTTGGTG
>CAXHHS010000366.1:0-6991 GCA_964015645.1 uncultured bacterium | reverse complement strand
CCGGTGCGGTTTGTCTTACTCTTTCATAGAAATAAACTCCGGTTCTCAATCCTACTTGTGTATCAACATCTTTAAAGCTCGAACCCGGTGGCCTCAGAATATCTAGAATTATTAAATTTATTCGAGTTAAATTGTCTTCAAAAAACTTTAGAGCCTCATCTACATTATGTTGAAAAACGACTTCATATTTGGATAATTCTAACTCCCGGATATAGCTATCCATATATCTTGGCTCATCATCAATGAATAATATCATTCGGCCGCTCCTTGAGTTCTTTTGGTAAAACGATTTGAAATTCAGTTGGTTTATAAAAATTAGTCAATTTTAAATCGCCACCCATTTCTCTCATAATTTTTCGTGAAATTGTTAATCCTAAGCCAGAACCGGTAATATTTTTATCAATTGCTTCCGGTGCGCGAAATCCTTCATCAAAGATTCTTTCTTTAAGTTCTTTATTAATTCCGATACCTTGATCTCTAAATTTAATAACAAATTCATCTTTTCTTTCATCTACATTGATTTGTATCCCAAATTGATCTGGATCCTCTTCAGCGTATTTAATGGAGTTTACTAATACATTAAAAATCACCTGGTTTAATTTCGCTCTATCGATAAAGAACCAACCCATTTTGCTAATATACTTAGGATCATAATCTATCTTTGAAATTTTGAACTTAGCCTCTATTATTAAAGGCTGAAGCTGGTTAATTGTTTTAATGATAATATCCCGGAACAACAGCGTTCTTTCGCGCTTGGGAACCGAGGGAGTTCTTCTTCCCAAGATATACTCCAATTCTTTAACCTGTAGCAATAGCAATTCACAATCGGCAATAACATCATTAAATTTTCTTTCGATAAAATTACGATCCAATTGGTAAAAACGCCTGAGTAAAAAACTTGCATTACTGCGGATTCCCACAATCGGTGCTCTAAATTCATGGCTAATTTGGTCTAATAGTCCTTTTTTCTGTTGTTCGAGTGCGGCTACTGCATTATCAATAAAGTCTTGTAAAATCTGGATATCTTGTTCATAAATATATTTTCGGTATTTTCCCTGATAGCCGGCTTCAACGGTTCCAATTACCTGATTGCCCGCCGCAGTAATCATCGGAATAAATACCCTGGTAAGGCGTTCATGTTTAAATTGTTTTACAATATTTTTATCCAATCGCGGATCATCACTATCGGGCACCTCAATTTCCCTATTTAGAACAATGTCAGCTTGAATGTCGTCACTATCGAGACTATGGTCAGCCATTTTTTTAAACAGGGGGATTTCATCTTCCGGAATACCGGTAACATATTCCGTTTTAATACAATTTCGTTCCCAATTTACTAACGAAATATTTACATATTCATACCCGAGTGTATCGATAATCGCCTTCATAACAATGTTGATAATTTCATCCCAATCCTTCTTACCAGCAATCTCTTTTTCAATTTGAGCTAGCTGAGATAATTTTTGTTCATTCTCTAACCGTTCAAACATAATTGCGGCATGGCGAGCTAATAGTTCCAAAAGTTCTTCGTCGGTCTTAGAAAAAGCGTTAATTCCCGAATGCTCAAGGTTAATAACGCCATACTTTTTGGGTCTAAGTTCAATATTACGATTGATCCGAACTTCGGCATTACTGTCAAAAATTGGCACCGACAGCTCCGATCTCATACCGTTCCAACACTCTTTGTAACAACCTTTCCACTTTTTCTTTTGAATATCATCCACCCGCACGGGCTTCAGCTCTTGCAGGGAGTTTCCACTAATTCCATTCCACAGGGGCAATGACGAGAGTTTTGGTTTAGCACCGCGATGTGCAACTATAGGTTGTTCACCCTTTATGAAATTTACCCGGCTGATCAAACCGTTTTGGAAATCGATTAGCTGCCTTGTGCGATCAAGAATTAATTCCAACAGTTCATCCACAGTGCGCATTTCGGTCATTTCTTTCATAATATCATTCAACCTGGTTAGTTTCTCAATCCATTGCTGCGCTTCCTGGTGAGTTTGAGCATTTCGAATTGCAACTGCTAAATGACTGGCGGCAATTTCTAAAAATCTCTGATCTTCTTCGCTAAACCCTTTCTTTAATAAGGGTCGTTCGCGTCCATTTTTTTTGAGATTATAATATTCCGATTTTTTATTAATCAGCCGGATGACACCGAGAGTCTCCATCCCGATTTTCATCGGCGCCCAAAGGTAATGCTCTTGATTTACACAGGGTAAATCTCGCTGATAATCATGCTTAAATCGTGTATCTTTTTTCGGGTCTAATATCCTCAGTGGCTCTCCGTTTTTAAATACCCATCCTGCCAGGCTTTCTCCATTTTGGTATACTTCATGCACATTTATAGGGCGCTCATTCTCTTTGTATTCAACAATATTCTCTAACAGCCCTGTCTTTTCATTATATAAAAAAATGGATACGACTTCGGGGTTGATACAGTTTGAAATTTTCCGGTAAACAATATCGTAAATGATATCTAAGTCATATTCCCCTTTAAGTTGGCTGCTGACTTCGGATAACATACCGTTGATATCTTTATATCCCTTATGAATTTCGGCTTTATTTTCTTTTAACCAATGCCTGGTAACAGCCAGGGATACTTGGTTGGCAAAGTCATCGACTACGTTTCGTTTCGTTTCGTCGGAAAAATAATGTTTGATATTACTGCTGATATTTAGTATAGCACATACATCATTTCCAAATATTTTTGTCACAATTGGTCGAATATAAGCTGATTGAACTTCATCAAAATATTCTTTTATCCTATTGTTTATGTTGTTCCCACTTAAGATTTCCTTTTTACGTTTTTTGAAAGGGGGATCACTTTGGAGGTCATTAATAATTTGGAGTTCTCTCGTTTCCGCAACTTTACCTGAATAGGGATATCCAAGCGATGTTCTTTCATGAAATATTTTATTCATATTACGGAATGGTCCATAACAGCTCTTTAATTCAAAGTCTCCTTTTTTAAGGTCGTATACGCGAATATGGCAGGTGTAACCCTCAATAAGCGCCAATAAATGGTGGCATATCAAATTTAGTATGTAATCAAGATTCTGATTCGAATTTATCGCTTGCTGTATTTCCAGGTGGGCGTTCATCTTCTTTTTTAAAAATTCACCTTCAATATCTTGAAACGCTCGTTCTATCGCAAATTTAAGAGGTTGAACACCAAGTTTTGAAAGCTTTGGCTGGTAGGAAAAAACCTTATATCTATCAGCTTTTTCAGCTGCAAGTAATTCATCGTGAGCAGTTAAAATAATGATTCTATACAAAGCAGCCTTATTTTGAATATGTTTTAAAAATTCGACGCCTTTATCCCCAGGAAAATCAAGATCGAGTATGATCACACGAATATCTTGATTCTTGTCTAAAGTTATTATCCCTTCTTTAACCGATGACGCTTCGAAAAAGGTATAATCTTCTTCTTCAAACCCCAATTGAATTGCGTCACGAAATTTAGGATCATTATCGATGATTAATATTTTTTTATCCATAATATTACCTCGATATATTGTGTATAATTTCAGCTAACATATTATCTGGAAATGGTTTTGGAAGTAGCTCAACATCTAATTTTTCTGCTTGTTCCCTTTTTTCGCCATCTGCATACGCCGACATCATAATAATAGGGCATGCTACATTCATGCTTTGTAATTTTCGGCAAGTTTCAATTCCATCTATTCCCGGCATTTTTATATCTAAAAATATTATTTCATATGTATTTTTTTCTTTAAAATGATCGATAGCATCGTAGCCTGATGCAAGTGTCACTACCTTGGCATTATATAATTCAGTGAGATGGTAAGCCATTGCATCTCTAAAGCGTTCTTCGTCATCAACAATGAGAACTCGAAGTTGATTTTCAGGTATATTTTTCGTTAAATTGTTTTTTCTTTTCTTGTTAGATCGAGAGGTTTGGTTCTCTGTTGCTAAGAGAACTAAATGTAAGTATAATGCCCAACGATTCTTTAATTGACCAATTCGATACTCTTGTAAACTATATTTGAGACTCATTCCTCAACTCTCCTAAAATCTATTAACATCTATTTCCTAATTGGTATTATTTAAAACAGGAAACATTATTTCAAAGCAGGTGCCTGTACCTGGTTCTGAATTGACAGTTATATTGCCTCCATGATTTTCCAAAATTGTTTTTACAATAAATAATCCCAGACCGCTGCCAGTGTCGGATTCTTTGTTGGTGAAAAATGCATTAAAAATTTTGGGGAGGTTTTCTTCGGGGATGCCAATCCCATTATCTTGCCATAATATTATTAAATAATCATTTTTGATTGTAGCTGATACTTTTATGAAACCATTCTTAAAAGAAGAAACACTGTTTTTCTTGGATTCAACCGCATATATCGAATTATTAAGAAGATTGGAAAAAACTTGTTTTATCTGCTCGGGGTCAATAGATAAGAAACAATGTTTATTGGGATATTCAATTAGAAATTTTATATTCAGGGTATTTGCCTGTCGTGATGTCTGCTCTTGCAATTTTAAAAACATTTTCTTTATACTCAGGATTTCCTTTTGCGGAGCTTTTGGCTGACCGGCCAACAACATGTTTTGAAGTTTATAAATGGCATCCCACAATGCGTCCTTAATGTTAGTATATATTTTAGCCAGTTTTTGGTTCTCTTGATTATGTAGTTGTTTTAAGAGTGTATCAATGTAAAATAATACTGTGGCAATATCATGTTTGATATCATGGCCCACCGTATGGGCCAACCTGCCTAGAGCTGCCAATTTTTCAGCTTGTATCTTTTCTTCTTGCAGGCGCTTTATTTCTCGTAAATCTTTAAAAACACCAACACTGCCAATTCTTTTTTTCTTCTTGTTAAATAATAATGATGCAGATAAACGAATCGGCACCACTTCATCATTTTTAGTTCTGATTTTTGCTTCTACATTTTTGATTCTGTGATATCTGCTCTTCCATAATTTTTTTCCGAGTTCTCTTGCATGTGCTTCGGATTCATAGTAATTGGTTACATGCTTACCTTCAACTTCTCCAAAGGTGTATTCCCACAATTGCT
Source organism: uncultured bacterium (assembly GCA_964015645.1). Taxonomy (GTDB): domain Bacteria; phylum Calditrichota; class Calditrichia; order RBG-13-44-9; family J075; genus CAXHHS01. Next base: position 1,943 of record CAXHHS010000366.1, on the reverse strand, counting down.
CGCAGGCTTTATTAAAAATCTTTATATTACCATTTTCATCCAGCACAATAATAGGGTCAGGTGAGTTAACAATAATATTTTGCAAATACCGTCGAGCTTCAATATATTTTTCCAATAATTCAGCATTTCTTATAGCGATCGCTGCCTGATTTGCAAATAATTCTATAAGTTCCTTTTGTTCCTTAGAAAATGGCTGTCGCGTACGATAGTTCGCAAACATTAATCCCATATTTTCATTTTCGGTTCTAAGAGGGATGGCCGCTGTGGATTGAATCTTTTCACGAATAACAAATCGTTCGCTTGGTAAGTCTTTACGTTCTATTGTATAAGGTGCCATAAAAGCGGAATTATTTGCCTGCGCATCTATTTCATACAAAGGCGTTTGGCGTTGTAAGACTTGCCAAACTGAATTATCTTCAAATATTTCCTTAGCAATAACTGTTAGATCTAGTTTTTCCCCCACCGAAATAGGTGGTAGCTTATACTTTTTCTGCTGTTGCCTATACTCATAAAGCTCAATTAAATCTGCTTGTAAAACTTCCTTTGCACTTTTGGCAACCTTATACAACAGATTCCGAGTATCAGGGTATTCTTCAATGGAAATAAGATGTTGGGCAAGTACATTTAATTCTGTTAAGGCCTCTGTCTGATTACTTATTTGTTGGATGTATTGTGTATTGCGAAGAGCAATTGTCGCCTGGCTTGCCAACGCTTCCAATAACATATTATCATGCTTATCAAATCCATCAAGCCCATCCATATTTGCAGAGATAACTCCGGCAACCTTACCTTCTAACTTTATAGGTGCTAACAACATTGATCGCTCTACAATTTCTGGAGCTGTGAAGCCTCGAACAAATTCTTTATAATTGCGCACATCTGGAACAAGTAGTGATTCGCCAGTTCGAATAATTCGCCCCGCTAGTCCCTCTCCTGGTTTGAAACGCTTACGCTTTAAACCTGGTGATGAGGTTGCTTCTAATACGAGATCATTACTACCTTTTTCTAATAAGAAAATGCTTACATGTTTACAATCCAATACTTTCTGAGCGGATTGTATAATATGCTTAAATAAAATATTTGTGTTTTGTAATTCCGAACTAATGAGTCTGCCAACTTCATTTAACATTTCCAGGCTACGAATCTGCCGGTAAGTTGAGGCGATTTGCTCGGCAAAACTTTCAATAATAATAGTTCTCCCGCCATAATCGAAATCTATATTTCCAGGAATATAAAGATATAATATTCCTTCAGTTTTTTTCTTGACTAATAAGGGTACAATAACAACTGATCTCAATTTTAGTTTGAGAACGAGATTTTTATTCTGCCACTCTTTTGCGGATTTGATATCTTTTAAAAAGTAGGTTCTTTTTGCTTTAAATACTTTTGCGGTAATACATGGTTCGTTTAAATCCAGAGGAGGGGAGTCCTGCAGATATTTACTTAGGATTTTTGTTGCCGCTTCTAATTTTAACACATTTTCGGCCTCCTCAAGCAGCCAAATACTTGCAGGAAGATTCAATACCCTGCTAATCGTATTAACAGTAGGCTCAAAAAAAAGCTTTCTTTCAGGGTTTATAAAAGTTGACAAAGTATTCTTCCTCAATTATCTAAATTTTCTATTCTCAAACGATTGTATGTATAGATGTGAGGATTAATTGCTTCGAATATACAGTAAACAGAAAGAATTGTAAAGGGTTAATTATGATTTTTCGGAATTCCAATACCGCTCACATATTTGCGCTTGGTTACATTTCCCAAATTGTTTAATTTGATTCTTTGAACGAAGACGCAGCGCAAAATGCACAAAGGAGATTAAATGTCCCAACACACCGCAAAAATTATATGGCAGCGAAACGGAGAGGATTTTATCGATAACCAATACAGCCGCGGGCATGAGTGGCGGTGTGACGGTGGAATAACGGTTCCGGCGTCCGCATCCC
>CAXHHS010000365.1:0-6991 GCA_964015645.1 uncultured bacterium | reverse complement strand
ACTATTGATATTTATGAAAAAATTAATGCGAAAAAAGTCAGCTCTTCAGAGCTGATATATGTTCAATAGAAACCCATTTCATCTCTTGCGATGTAAGGTGGAATTCCATATATAGATAAGGAATTCGAATATCCAATAGCTCATTTTAAAAATTAGATTTGAAATTCTTGGAAAAACATGCTAAAACTGTTAACTATAATAATACTGAAAATATTTATAAAGTCTAATATGACAAAGGTTTAGTTGAATAACAATTGAATATTACACCGAAGCATTACCGAATATGTAAAAACATCGAAAAAGGTAAAAAGAGATGAACCGTATTTTATTTATTGATGATGACATCAATTTCGGCAAACTAATAAAAACTCTGCTACAAAAAAATGAATACGAAGTAACTTTGGCTTACAATGGCATTGAGGGGCTGAATTGTTTTCAGAATAATGGGTATGATATTATCATTGTCGACCTTCAGATGCCTCAAAAGTCGGGCATTGAAGTTATCCGGGAAATTCGTAAAACCGATAAAAGAGCACTTATTATCCTCATAACTGCATATGGAGATATTGAAACGGCTCTAAAAGCTTGTGAAATCGGAGCAGATGACTATCTTACTAAGGAATTCACCATAGAAAGGCTCTTGTTTATTCTAAAAAAGAATATAGGGTTTCGGAAGCTCCAACAGGAGAATAATTTGTTACGTCAGGAACTGGTTAACAAATTTCAATTTAAGGATTTAGTGGTTCATAGTTCGAAAATGGAAGATATAATGAAGGTGGCTGTTCGTGTAGCATCGAGCGATGCCACAGTATTAATTCTTGGCGAAAGTGGTACTGGTAAAGAGCTTGTTGCTCGTCTGATCCATTATAATAGTCAGCGTAAGGATAAACCGTTAGTAACAATCAATTGTCCTTCTATACCGGATAATTTATTAGAAAGCGAACTTTTTGGCCATGTTAAAGGTGCATTTACCGGTGCAATCAGAGAACGTAGAGGTAAATTTGAACTTGCTAATAACGGGACGATCTTTTTGGATGAGATTGGAGATTTACAAAAAGGCCTCCAGTCGAAACTCTTGCGTGTTCTTCAAGAGCATGAAATTGAGCGTTTGGGAGATTCAAAGACGATAAAAATTGATGTGCGAGTAATTGCTGCGACTCATAAAAACCTGAGAAAGCTAGTAGAAGAGGGAAAATTTCGCCAAGATTTGTATTATCGTCTTAATGTGATTCCAATTATGATACCGCCATTACGAAAAAGGAAAGAGGAAATTCCCTCCTTAATAGATTTTTTTATCAATCGCTATGGCAACGGGCAGAAGTTTTCTATCGATCCAGAAGTAATTGAAGTATTTAAACGATATGAGTGGCCCGGAAATGTACGCGAATTGGAAAATATCATTGAGCGTGCAGTGGTGCTTTCGAATGATGGTCAAATTCGCCTCGACAACCTTTCGTTAGATATTCTGGATCAATCTGAAGGTAATTTCGACATCTTTAAAAATATTCAAGAAGTCGATTTTTCATTAGAAAATATTGAAAAATTGACAGTTGAAGAAGCATTGAACCGTTCAAATGGAAATAAATCCCAAGCAGCAAGAATACTAGGAATTCCCCGCCATCGACTAGTTTACTTAATCAAGAAATTAAACTTGTAATAATTGAGCTCCATTTTTAGAAGAAATTTAAGAATATTCGACAGATAGTTGAAGAATAATCAACAATTTTTTTGATTTTTGTTATCATTTTTTATTCACCCCTAAAATCCTCCAGTAAATCCTATTCTTTTAGTATAATAAAAACAGTAGCTTATAAAGTTTTTCGATCGTTACATTCTGTTGATTCAAAGTTTGGCACTGTTGTTGATAAATCTAATTGTGAATACTAAAAGTTTATGTTTGAAGCAAACCAAATCAATAAAGGAGATTGTATTATGTCACGAATCAACTTCATTGGGGCTATGTTTGTCATCATTTTAGTGCAATTGTCTTATGCTCAACCATCTCAGAATCAAAGTTATCATGAAGAATTGGGAGTCGGTATAACTAATCCACTCTCACCATTTCATGTAAAAGGTAACCAAATCGAAAGCTTTACAGACACTACGCGAGGGATAATTTCTATCAGCGGTGATTTTCAATCCGGGTATTACACACCTATCGACTTTTTATACAATAGCGATGCTTATCCTACAGCCAGAATTGCCGCTTACCATGATCGTAGCGGATCGAAACTACTTTTTGGGACATCTTATGACTATAGTTCTGGTATTACCGGGACCGCTATGACAATTGACCGTCTAGGCAAAATCGGTATTGGTACTACTTCACCGAGTAAAACTTTAGATGTGATGGGAGGCGTAGCCTTTCAGGGAAATAATATTTATTTGCGCAATACTGCTTCACCGGTTAATAGGCAAACCTGGGGAATGGTTGTCAGTACGTCCAATGGCCAATTTAACCTGGGACCCACAACCGATACACCGCCTGGTGGCGGATCTTTGTTAAGATCTTCTTTTATTCTTCAGCATGGTGCCCCGAGTTATAGTTTCTTAATAAATAGTAACGGCAACATTGGAATTGGCACGGCAAATCCTGCTGGTAAATTGCATATTCATCAGCCTCACGCTAATTTTGTTTTTGACGGCAGTTTATCAACAGGCGGTTATACTGCCAACATGACCCTGGATAACACTGGTTTGAAAATCGGGCATAACTCCAATTCTAGGAATATTGAGTTCCAGACTGGCTCGGCCACTTGCATGACTATCACACCCGGTGGAAATATCGGTATTGGCACAACTAATCCTCAATCCAAACTTGCAGTAAATGGAAAAATAACCGCCAAAGAAATTGAATGTACGCTAAATGGATGGGCCGATTTTGTTTTTGAAGAAAATTATAAACTACGTTCCTTAGAAGAAGTGGAAGCTCATATAAAAGATAACGGCCACCTACCGGATATACCTTCTGCAAAAGCAGTTCTCAATAATGGCGTAAACCTTGGAGAAATGCAGTCTAAACTTCTTCAAAAGATTGAAGAGTTGACATTATATGTGATTAATTTGAAAAAGGAAAATGATATTCTCAAGGGGCGAATCTCTTCATTGGAAGATCTATAAGGTTTGGATTTTATAATTATAAAAGAGTGAGGTTGATGATGAAAACACAAATTTTGTTCCTATTTTTTGCACTTCTTTCTATAACGGTTATTTCAGCTCAACAATCTATGGTAAGCGGTGCTGTAACTTCAATTGAAGGCTTTGAAATTAATGGGGCGCAAATAAAACTGTGGGAAGAAACACCCGCTCCTAATCCTGATATACTCTTAAAAGAAACAATTACCGGTGAAAACGGCGTTTATTGGTTTATTGTAGGTTGGTATGGCGTTACTAAGCCTCTTTACATTACGGTACATTATCAAGGAAAAAAAGTATTCATATCCGAAGTATATCGGGATTTTACACCAAGTGCATATCGAGTTCTCACCATTAATGCTCAGATAAACCTGATTCCAAATCATGAATTTAAGCGAAATGATGATGATCGGGATGGGATTCCAGATGATTATGAGGATTATTTAGCCCACAAATTTGCACCATTAGTTCATCTACATCCTGAGGATTGGGCCTTACCGGCAAATGTAGATTGGTTTCTTAATCGTTCAATTGTTAAATACAAGCATTATGAAAAATTTTTTGATAATAAAAGTCATAATGTTTTTCAAAATAATGATTCGGCAAATCCACTAACCCAAAGCAAGCTAATATCGCTTAAACATTGGCCTATGAAGTTTACTGGAAATCCATTCGACCCTTATGACCATGATCGTAATCAGTCCATTTTCTCTCGAACAACAGATCGTTTTTATTTGCAATTAAAAGACGAGAGTTATCGAAAAGGAACCACTGATAAAGATCTTTGGAAAGTGTATTTTCATGTTAGATCAAGTTCCCATCTTAAAGAGGCCTATGATATTCAGTATTGGTTCTTTTATCCATTCAACCCCGGTCCGGACAATAGTACAGGGCTTGACGATCATGAAGGCGAATGGGAACATATAACTGTAACTGTCAATACAAAACTTAATATACATTCTATTTTCTTCGCTCAACATGGTGGAGGTGAGCGATTTTTAAAAGGGCAGTTTGATGTCACCTCAGATGGGCATCCAATTGTATTCTCTGCAAAAGGCTCGCATGCCTCTTATCCAATTGAGGGAAACTTCAGTACCGATTGGGCGCCTGATCCTGTTGATGCCTCTTTTTATGCCTCACTAGCAACGGCAGTAAACCTACCTTTTATAAACCTTTTCTTTATTGCACCCTTTGTACAATTTACAGATGAATTCATTGCTTTAGATGAAACAAGAGCCAGTAGCCCTGACAGGCAATGGAGAACATGGGAAAAGGAAAATTTAATAAACATCGGAGAAATTAGCCACCCATTAAACGGTCAATTATTTACGAAATTCGCTGGTCGATGGGGTAAAGATTCTACCAGCCCGGTTGGTCCGTTATTTAAAAAAACTTGGAGTAAAGATGAATTCTGGAACCCGGATCATTTAGTTTTAAATACAAATGAATCCCTGAAAAATGAGGAAGTGAAAATATGGGCTTCGGAAACAATCACAATGGAGAAATTTCAAGTGAACAATACTGGAAAGCTATTACTTCAAACTAAAGATAAAATTGATTTAAAACCTGGATTTATCGTCAAGGAAGGTGGCTCTTTTAAAACGGCTCTCGAAGCTTTCACATTTTAATCAATTATATGCAAATAATGCAGCCTGAATCTGCATTATTTGCGGCTTCAAAGCACAGAATAAAATTCTGTAGGTTTTGCTTTCTGGGCAACACACAACCCGATAAAATACAATACAATTTGACGGTATTCTTTCTAATGTTTTAACTCTCCCAATAAGCCATTGTTTGGCCTTTTTCCTGAAGCCATTGTCTTACTTTAAAATTGCGATAGCCTGTTGTGGCGAGAGAAATGTATTTGGATTGTGTGAAGCTGAAGAAATGGATATTCTTATCTTTGATATTCGGGGAATTCTTATTTGGAATTTTTAACAAAAAAAACCAATGAAAATGCAAAACGGCAATATTTTATTATTGCAATTATTCTGTTATTTGTTTTTATTTTCAACCCTGAGAGCTAGTTGGAAAACAATGAAGGGGAATTGGCAAATACATAGATGATAAAAAACTCCTAAGACTGGAAAGATATGACACTGAAAACGGAACAACATTAAATCCGATCAACTTTACTGAACTCACCTGCGAATAGAGATGGAGCGCAAATGGAAAATCATACACCAGGCAAAGCCCAATTCGGCAACTCAGCAATTGCTATCATTTATGTAGCAGTAACAATTTTTCTTGGAATTACAATTGCCCTCAATCAATTAGCGAATATCCCATTTGATTTTTTCAGTCGCGATCCTCTCACCACGTTTAACGCCCATCCGCTTACCGGTATTCAATCAAATCTTGGTATATTAATCCTGGTCAGTACTGCCGGTATTTGTCTTTTTGCCTGTGTTGTGCTGCGCAGCAGAAAAGCCGAGGCAGCGGTAATTCAATTTTTTTTATGGTCCGGGCTTATCACCTTAGTCCTCACATTTGATGACCTTTTTCTAATCCACGAAGATCTTGCTTACCGCTACCTGGAAATCGGCCAAAAAACGATTCTTATCCTCTATGTGTTTCTCATTATAAGGTATGTCTTAAAACTTCGGAAAATAATTCCCCATTCGGATCATCTTTTGTTCATCCTTGCGCTGGCTTTTTTCGGGATATCCGAGGGGATTGATATTTTTGAAAGCTACTGGAATTCTCCCTGGCGTGTCTTTTTTGAAGATGGATTTAAACTCTTCGGCATCGTAAGCTGGAGTATTTACTTGATACGAGAGTCTTTTCATTTCGTCTCCACATCATAAAAATATCTTAAAATTCCCAAAGTGCGCTTTGGCAATTCTTTCCAATGCCAATTGGCTAAACTATGCCAGCAATTTGACGGTGTTCTTTCTAATGTTTTAACTCTCCCATTAAGCCATTGTTTGGCTTTTTCCGGCAACCATTGTCTTGTTTTAAAATCGCGACAGCCTGTTGCAGGGAGAGTAATGCATTTAGGTAATAGTGGGTCTTTGCATGTGCATCAGCGTAAAAGTTTCAGCCGTCCCTACGGGACTTTATTAATAGTGTCGCTCAATTCCCCCGACTGAAGTCGGGGGCTATTTTCGTTAGCTCCCGTGCGGGAGCGTTTGACAATAGCCCACCGATTCATCGGTGGGAAGAAAGGAAAGAAGATAGTCATAGTCCTGTAGGGACGGCTGAAATTATCCAAACTGAATTTAATGTCGATGTACATGGCAAATGACCCATGCAACGTCAATTTGCGATCAACGGAGAGTTGGATCAACAACGTGTTGAATGGGAGATTTGCTTGTGAGCAGAAATGCGGTCGTCAGTTTAGTATTGATTTTTCAATGTGTGTGCAATGTAAGTCTATTCGGGCAAACAGCCAATCCTCAAATCTCATCTCCAAATGAACGAATTTTTCCTGCAACATCCAATGCCGATCCGGTGGAAGTTATAAAAATTATCGACCCGGATAATGGGCCGGGAACGGATTATACTTCCCTGGATGAATTCGCAGTTCAAGAACGGCGCAATTTGGTTGAACTCAACGAAATTGCTGTCGCAGTATGCCGTAGCAGCAATGGCACAGCGGATACGCCGGCCCAATTTACCAGTTGGGTAACCGACTCGGCACATTATATAAAAGTTGTCGCAGATGAAGGGCATCGCGCATCCGCCCAATGGGATAGTACCAAATATCGCATTGTTGAATTTTCCACCAATAATTCCGAATGTATTGATATCGAAATCGATAATATTGTCATCGATGGGATTCAAATGCGCCTGAAAGGCGGCGGAACCAATAATGATGTGATCGATTCCGAAGCGGATATCGATAAGCTCATTG
>CAXHHS010000364.1:0-7008 GCA_964015645.1 uncultured bacterium | reverse complement strand
CGGGGTATGAGCATCAGTTAAAGAAAATTTTAACGGCGATTAAACAGGCAACGGAAAATTGTGCTGAAAAATCGGCCCCCGGAATCATTCATGGCACATTTAAACTTTCGCAAATTTTGCACAACGAGGGGCAATTAGCGCTGATCGATTTTGATGCCGTTGCATTGGGCGATCCGTTGTATGACGTTGCAGAATATATCGCCTCCGTCAAATTTTTGGTCGTAACAGAAGATATTTCCCCGGAAGTTGTAAAGCAAAGTATCGAGAAGTTTTTGGCGGAATATCGAAAGCACATTGCTTTTGATTACGACCGGCAGCGGCTATCGGTTTACGTTGCTGCCTTTTTGCTTGGAAAAACCCACGCGCTGCTAAAAAAGCTGGAATCGCGATCGGATGCGGTTATTTCAGGAGTATTTAATTTGTTTAAAACAGTTGTGCTATAAAAAGGTTGTTTTGAAATAGCCTTTTCCCTGAAAGGGAAGAATACCATAGCCCAGGGCATCGCCCTGGGAAATAAAGAATAAAAGCCAAACTAAGCCCTGAAAGGGCGAAATAAAAATGAGTGGTGGTGGTTTATTTCGCCCTTTCAGGGCTTGGTAATTTGATTGAAATATAGTCCCCCAGGGCGTTGCCCTGGGCTGTGATATTAAGCCCTTTCAGGGCTACTGAAGATATAGAAACCGAAGCCTTTGAAAGGCGAGGAATTTAAAAGGCGATAATTTAAGTATTAAAAACAAAGCGTAATATGCAATCAACAAAACAACCGTCAAGAACCATTGGTTTCGAAATGTACGGGGTAAAACTCAATTTAACCGGTGATTATCCCGCGTTACTGGAATACCAGGAAACGCTTCATCCGGGACTTAGCGGTCCCGCGCATCAATCACCGCATTTGGAGGTTTACGCCCATTGGATCGATGAACCGAAAGGGCGCGGCGTAAGCTACTTTCCGGGTTCGGAAAACCTGAATGCAATGGGCAAACGAATGCTCATTGGAGAAAACGAGCTGGTTTGGATAGACACCCATCGCGACAAAGATATGCAATTACGATTTCGGCGAAATGGCGATACCCCGGTTTTTGACGTCGCTTACTGCTACCAGCCATCGCAAAAAAAACTGGCAAAATACCCAAAGTTTCGTCAGAAAAAATTCTTTGACCTGGCGCGTTACCTGGTATTTTTTCCGATTGCCTGGTATTTGGAAAGAACCCGAAGCTGGACGCTAATCCATGCCTCGGCGGTTTCCGATGGCGAAAAAGCGGTGATGATTGCCGGCCCCGGCGGCGCAGGAAAAACAACCACTTGCGTAGGCTTAATTGCCAGAACCGGGATGAAGCTGCTAACGGAAAACTTACTGCTCTGCGATGGCAATCTTATTTACCCTGTCATCGAGCCATTGCGCCTGACGGAAGCCAGCCTTACGCTTTTAAAAGACGCCATGAATGGCCTGGAACCGGTGGAAATCCCCGGTGGTTTACGCACCAAAACAATGTACTGGCTGCCTGATGGCCAAAAGCTTGGTTCTGCAAAACCGGCGATTATTTTCATTCCGCAGTTTTCGCAAGAAAGTTTTGTTCACCCGCTGTCGCCCGGTTTGGCTGGCGAGCAGATTAATGCCACCAACCGGCTCACGCTGGAACTCAATGATTATTATTGGTTTACCGCCGCCCTTGATGTCCTCTGGCCGGAAGCCGGAAATACTCAACGACAATTAAATATTTTAAATAAACTTACCAAAACCGCTCCTTGTTACAGCCTGGGAATCGATAAATCCGCTGGCGTAGCACCGGTTGTGGACCAAATCCTGCACTGCCTGGAGTTACAAAACACCTTACAGGAGGTAAATTAACGATGTCAGAAATTCCTACACCGATTAATATACAATCCAATAGCGGTTTGCCGATAAAATGCTTTACGGGAGAATCCCTGCTCCCGGATGAACCTGCCCGCGAACAGTTAGAAGCGTTAGCGGCCATCCCGGGATTGCAGCATCATGTGGCCGTTTTGCCGGATGTGCATTATAAAGGACGAAACCCATCGCCGACCGGCAGCGTGGTGGTTAGCAAAGATGTGCTGCTGCCGCGCGCGATTGATGGTGGCATCAACTGCGGCATTCGTACAATGTCATTTCCCTACCCGGCGAAAGATTGCACCCCGCAATTCCTCGACGATCTTTACGGTGGATTAATCGAAAAAATCCCCGTCAAAAGACGTTCTGAGCCACTGCTGTCAGAAAATCAACTTGAAGAAATGTTGCTCAATGGCCTGGAAAAGCTAATAGAATCATTGGGAATTCCACGGGAAGAATTAAGCCGTGTCGAAAATCGGGGTCGAATGCTGCCACACCTTGCGCCGGAAACGCTTCGCGAAACACTTTCGACAGAAGCAATTCGCCATGCGATCAAAAAAGGCGGCAATACGCTGGGAACCATCGGTGCAGGCAACCATTTTTTGGAATTGCAAGAAATTGTGGAAGTATTCGATAACGATGCCGCAGAAAAATTAGGTTTGAAAAAAGGAAACTGTGTATTTATGCTGCACACCGACTCGCGTCGATTAGGGAAAAAAATTCTCCATCCGTTAATAGATGAAGCGCGGGAAAAATATCAAAACGGAACCGCCAGCGAACTGTGGCAGATGCCGATAGACAGTGAAATGGCGCAGCGCTATCTTAGAGGACTTGCCGCCGCCAGCCATACCGGGTATGCCAATCGCTCCACAATCAATCATTTTCTGCGGCAAACCATTCGGGAAGTATTGGGTGATTCCGCTCCCGACCCTTCCTTGATTTACGATTGCGGCCACGAAACCGTCCAGCGCGAACGTTACAATGGCGGCGAAGTTTGGGTGCATCGCCATGGCGTCAGCCGCGCGCTTCCGCCGGAGTTGTTATCCGGCGATCCGGTTTTAGAACAGACCGGCCAGCCGGTGCCAATTCCCGGCAGCATGGGAACGCATTCCTATTTGGCTGTTGCGCGTTCCGGGGCTGTCGAATCATTTTATTCCGTTGCCCACGGCGCTGGCCGCGTGATGGAAAAAGACGAAGCAAAAGAAGTTTACAAAGAAGGCGACGTCGAAAGCGATTTGCGAGAATCCGGCGTGCGCTTGTATCGCTACAATGTGGATAACATCGGCGGCCAGGCACCGGCCTCCTTCAAAAGCCCGCACCAGGTTGTTGATGTAATGGCACAGCTTAATTTGATCCAGCCGGTGGTTAAACTGAAACCGATTGCGGTTTTGAAAGGGTAGATAAGATAGTAGGCAGTTAGGCAGTAGGCGAGTAGGCAGTCAATGTCATTAAGTTAAGCAAAAATGTGCGCAAAAGTCACCCTGAGCGGAGTCGAAGGGTGACGGTTTTAAGCGCGTTCCGCCATGCTTCGACTCCGCTCAGCATGACTAAAAATCCTTAACTTAATGACATTGAGTAGGCAGTAGATAAAATCCGAAAGATATGAACCTTAGAATTTTCGCCAAAGAAGCGTAAAAATTCCCCCTTTGAAGGGGGTTAGGGGGATGTCATCAACTTCGATGAACTACATAAATTGTATTTTATACTATCAACACCTTTTGACATCCCCCTAACCTGAGGTGAGAAATCTGAGTTAAATTGCTCAAATAAAGTTCTTGCTGTTTTTAACCTCACCCCCAACCCCTCTCCTAAGAGGAGAGGGGAGTTTAGGGGAGAAAAAAGATGGTGAATTCCCTTAAAAAACAGTTACTTACCAATCTGCTTTAAAGCCCCCCTCTCCTATTAGGAGAGGGGGATTTAGGGGGTGAGGCTAAAAAGTAGAAAGAAACGAAAATCGTTAATATGGCTCAGATTTCTCACCTCACCCCTAACCCCCTTCGAAGGGGGAATTTAGCGGGATTATGCAAGTAAAATCCGTAAGGTTAGCGTAAATAGGATCGCCGTCAGGCGACCTCTGGCATAGCAAAAAAAACGAAACAACCGCGCAGCGGTTAATTAATATTTTTGCGGAGCAAAAATATGGGAAGACCCATTCCGGAAATTGAGAAAGAAGCGCTTGACATCACAGCGATGCAGCCAATTTTACAATCCGTTGTCCGCGAACGGTTTGGCGCTGGAGCAAATATCCTGGATATGAGCACCGGCCACATCAAACGTGGCGTATATCGATATACCATTCGGATGAACGGCAAGTATTCGGCAGATGCACCGCTATCAATTATCGGAAAAGTGTATGATGATGAAGACGCCGGTAAAACAAGTTTCGAAAAAATGCAGCGGTTGTGGAAAAAAGGATTCAACAAGCTGGAACCGGTTGGGATTAAGATTCCCTTCGCTTACAACTATCTGCCCGGCTTGCGGCTGTTGTTAATGGAAGAAGCGCCCGGTAAACCGTTAAAAAAGGCGATTAAAAAACAAATCGCAACGCCGGAGCAGATCGCCATGTTTGCTAAAACTCTCGCCAAGCTGCATCATTTTCCGCTAATTTTCGGCGAACCGTTTACAATCGAAACCCATTTGGAAAAGCGTTGCAATAACCTGGCAGCACCGATGGCAAATGATTTTCCCGAAATTGCACATGATATTTCCCAGGTTGTAGAAACAGCTAAACGCAGGCAGTCGCAGAATATTCAACGCGATTTTACCCTGGCGCATGGCGATTTTCATTTTTCCCAGGTGCATGTAAATACCGGTGATTACTGGCTGCTCGATATTGATCCGCTTCATTACGGAGACCCGGCGTATGATGTCGCCATGGTGCTTTTCGTGATGAAACAAGAAAGCGCCAAGCGGGGCACTTCGGATTATATCGCTGCATTGCGCGATGCGTTTATCGCTGCTTATTTTGCAGAATCGGATTGGACGATTGCCTCGCGTATTCCCCTTCAGGAAGCAATGATCAACCTGAAACGCGCCTGCAAGCGCTATCATTGGCAAGATGAGGACGGTTGGCGAGATTTAATTCCGCAGCAAATTCAGCAAAGCGTTACCTGTTTAAAAATGATGGAGAAATTCCCCGCTCCGGCCAGCGAAAAAGATGTTGTCGAATTGTATAACAGTTGCCCGGGTAATATATAACTCATTGATAAATAATAGGTAGTAGGCGAGTAGGCAGTAGGCACAAAGATTACCTACCGCCTACTTAACAAAACTATGGAGCAAACAAAATGGCCCAAAATCGCAGCCTTGCGCAAACCTGTCATAAAATTTTGCGACATTCACAAATTGTTATTTCGACCTTAAGAGATTTGCTTTCTAAAGGAGATTCACTAAACGTGCTGGAAGTCGGTTTTGGCCAGGGACGGGCTATCATGGAACTTGCCTGGATGTTCCGATCCGAGAACGTCAATTTTTACGGCATTAATAAAATGGTAACCTCCGAAGCTCGCGAACGGGAAGATTTGCGAGAAACTGCCCGGCGTTATCAGATTATGCCGGAAGATGCCATTGCCGGGTTTCGGTTACCGGAAGTCTTTTTTTATGATGCCGCAAAACTTCACTTTGCGGATGAATCGATTGACCTGGTATACTCTGCGGTTTCGATCCGGTTTATCGAGCGGAAAGCGGAATTCCTGGAAGAAGTTTGCCGGGTGCTAAAACCGGGCGGCATTGCCCTGCTTCACATCGGGGAATCCGGCTGGAACTATCCGCATTGCCAGCGGCTCGATACCGATTTATTGACGGAACACCTAAATCGTTTCATTCTGAAATACAAAGATGAACTGATTCCGCTGCCGGCGTACTTAAAACTTTTTGAAAACGGCGTTTTTGATTTTCAGTTTATCAACAGTGATAAATGTGTGTTGGAGATAACCAAATTAGCGAGCGGAACACTGAATCTTCACCTGAAACCGGATGAAAAATTAAGTATGTCATTGAGAGAATTACAAGAGCGCCATGGTTTAGAAAATCCACGCGGCGGATTCCGCTGTGTCTATGACATTCCGGAAAATTTATACCGGCAGCTTTTTGAAAAAGGATTGTTAACGAAGGATATGTCGGCGATTGGCGTTTAGGCGCTTTAGGAAACCAGATCGATCCAGACGTATTCGAATGCGTGTTAACCTTAGCGCTTTTTCAGAGAAAAGTAGATAAATTCCCCTCCTTAGAAAGGAGGGGACAGGTTTTCGACGCGTTCAGCGAGAAAATCAGGGGTGGTTGAAAGCGCTGACCTCATGCAACCACCCCTGCATCTTTCGCTAGACGCTTCAAGATGCTGTCCCCTCCTTACTAAGGCGGGGAATTTATAGCATTTTTTCTCATAATTTTTAACGTTAACGCCGAATTGTTAATATCAAAAATGATTGATATTTATGAAAAAAGTACTAACGCCAAAAAGAATAAACTCCCCGGCGGTTGATGTAACCTGGCTGCGAGAACAATTGTCAACCCATCTTTGGCGAGATGATGAAGTTCCCGGCAAAATTACCACGGTGAAAATTGGCCGGGTGGTAGAATCGCCAAAACGGATTTCTATCACTTACGACGCTGAGGTTTGCAACAAGAACAAAACCCGGCAATCCCAAACGTTATTAGGTATTATTCCCCAATATTTTGACCAGGAGCTGGAACTGATTCGCCGCCGAAAGCTAATTCAGCCGCCGGTTGGTAAAGCAATGATCATTTTGCCGGCGGCAAACTTAATTTTACTCGGTTTTCCGAACGATCGCCATCTGTATTTGCCTTCCGGTTCAGATGTCGGTGATTGGCTTTCGGTAAATTTAGATAAAGTCGCAACCGCTACAGTAAATAATCTGCAATGGAAAGTGGAAGATGTCACTTTAGAACCATTGCGCTATGTTCCGGGAAAACGATTTACGGCACGCTGCCGGGCTATGGTCAAAAATGGCAAACCACAATCGGAAGAATTGACCTTTATAGCCAAACAGCTGAAGGAAAAAGCGCAGGCAAAAATCCTGTTCGAGAATCTCCATATTCTGCCCAAAATATGGAAGGATAATTTGGCTGATATGAATTTCAGCAACCCTGTCTCTTATACACTTCTCCGAGCCCACGAGACTCCATTGCATCTCGTATGC
>CAXHHS010000363.1:0-7018 GCA_964015645.1 uncultured bacterium | reverse complement strand
GGGCTGCCGCTTGTGAAGCCAATGGATCGTATCGCCAAATTTAATACCGGCGGCTGCCATTTATTTGGGCACTTTGTGCAAAGCCGGATAATTGAAATTGAGGATTTGGAAACGCTCCAGCAATATGTAAATCGCCAGCCGTTAGAAATTAGTGTGGATCAACCCGGGCAGTATATTGTGAAATACAAAAACAATGTGCTTGGTTATGGCGTGGCGGACGGCGGGCGACTAAAAAGCCAATTTCCCAAGGGAGATTGGCCGTTTGAGGTGATTGTAGCAGAAAAAGATGTTTCGGAAGATGAATGAAAGTAATAAATCCATATCACGGTTTTCGCTTTCGATTTTTCCCGGAGAATTTACCTGGCTTACCTCTTCGTTTTTTAAAGGAGTCATCCCGGTAAAAATGGCTATCTTCCGGCTTGCCCTTTCGGCGGCTGGAAAAACGGCGGTTTTTTCCGCCGCTCGATTTTTGCCACTTTCCGCTGCTATCGAGCAGTTTGCTTACCCGGCGCGGGTTGAGGCCAATTTGCTCCGGCCCGGTTGCTTCTTCTTGTTTCATTAATAAGACAAGCGCTTTGGCGGCGATATCCGGAAGCTCCATTTCCGACTCCAGCTCCATCAATAATTCAATTGCCCCGTTATCGATTGATTGAGCGCGGATCGTATCCAACAATTTCGTGATGTTTGCCTGGTTCATTTGCGCCAATGTTGGGATAAACTCCGGTTGGATAACGCCTACTTTCTGTTGAATCCGCTGAATATCGCGCATTTCGTGCGGCGTTACCAGCGTAATTGCCATCCCCTTTTTGCCCGCCCGCCCGGTTCTGCCAATGCGATGAACGTAACTATCCGGGTTAAACGGGATATGATAATTAAACACATGAGTCACATCGGCAATATCCAGGCCGCGGGCGGCCACGTCGGTGGCAATGAGTATCGTCGAAGCGCCGGAGCGAAATCCCCGGATCACTTGCTCGCGATTGCGCTGGGTCATATCCCCATGCAGCGCTTTTGCTAAAAACCCTCGCGCCTCTAACATCGTGCTAATGCGATCAACTTCGCTTTTAGTGCGGCAAAAGACGATGGACTTTTGCGGCTCCAAACTATCGATCAAGCGGATAATGGCGTCATCGCGTTCGCGTTCTTCGATCACATAATATTGTTGGGTAATGTCTTTGCTGGTGGCTTCGTTTTTTGTAACGCTCACAAAAACGGGGTCGGTAAGAATTTTATCCGCCAGTTTTTTGATAGGTTTCGGGATGGTGGCGGAAAACAAAAGTGTCTGGCGGTTGGGGGGAAGATAGGTAAATATCTTTTGAATATCTTCCAAAAATCCCATATCGAGCATTTCGTCGGCTTCATCCAAAATAACGGTTGTCGGATGAAAATTTTTGATGCGGCCGGAAGAAAGCAAATCCAGCAACCGCCCCGGCGTTGCCACCAAAACCTGTGCTCCCCGCCGCAGCCGCTCCAATTGCCGGGTATAAGATTGCCCGCCATAAATTGCCACCGTTTGAACGCTGGCATATTTCCCCAGGCGAAATAATTCGTCGCTAATTTGGTTGGCAAGCTCCCGCGTTGGCGCAATCACCAAAATTTCGATATCGCCGTTGAGCTGGATATTATTCATCGTCGAAAGACCAAACGCAGCGGTTTTTCCGGTGCCGGTTTGCGCCTGGCCAATCAAATCCTTGCCGGATAAAATAATCGGAATCGCTTGTTGCTGAATGGGGCTGGGCACAGAAAATCCCGCGTTTTTGATGCCCTGCATAATATTTTCGTTAAATCCAAAATCTTTGAATGTTAACCCGTTCTCTTTATCATTATTATTTAATTGCTTATTGTTGCTCATAAATCCTGTCACTTTCTTTGCTTTGCGCTTTCCGGTTTGGAAGGCGTCATCGGTATTCCTTGTTAAATCTAAAATTGTTTTACCAGGGCTTCTTCTGCAAACAGCTTTGTATTACCTAAAAGAAGCGCGCTAATGTAATGCGACTTATCGAACGTACCTATACATATTTGTATTTTTGCGGAATGACAAAATCCCTACGCCCTAAAAACGTTACCAAACCGTTCTCAAAATTTGAAAGAAATGTATGATTTTTGATGTATAGTACAATTGGATACAGGATCGTTTTTTATTTAGAAGGCTGGTTGATAATGCTAAGAGTGTATATGGAAATACGCCGCCAAGTCGCTAAGTCACAAAGAATCACAAAGAAAAAATGGAAATCCTCTCACTAAACGAATCATCTAATATTGCAACTGAAGCTGATGAGCTTTGCTGTTTTATCGAACAAAATGCTGATGCATTGCGAAATGGCAAAATAGGCAAAAATGGCAGATTGGCGAATCGATCCATCGAATTGTTGCAAATCGGGCGGAATGCCGTGTATCGAATACCCGGCCAAAACCGCTGGTATTTAAAAATGCCCTGCAATGGCAAAACCCGCGGTATTATTGGCGAAATCAACGGGTTTCGATTCATTCGTGATAATTTTCAAAATCTCGAATTTTACCTGCATCCTGCTGCAATCCGGTCATCATTGGAAGAAAAATACCTGCTCTCCGCGGAAGTGCCCGGCAAGCAACTGAATTATAAACTGTATCGCGCTTGCTTTCGGCCAGGGGCTAAGCGAGGAAAACAGTTGGAAAACATTTTTTATCGCTGTGGCACTATGTTAGGACAATTCCATAAAAATGGCCAGGGTATTGATTTACCTGAAGTTAGGCGACTTGATTTTATTTTGCAGCGCAGAATTGAAAAAGTAAAGTCATTGGATAAAACCGGCGAAAAGATCGCTCGCTGGTTAGAAGAAAATCGCTCGACCGATGATCAGCACACTATCGTTCACGGGAACTGCACCTTCCGCAACATCCTCGTAGATGGCAACCGTCTCAGCCTCATCGATTTCGAAACCTGCGGCAGCGGCTCGCGCTACAATGACCTCGCGCGAATGTGCAGCGACATCATTCTCTGCCGAACGGCTATTGCGTTTCCCTGGAAGCGCGCTTATGTTGCGTTAGCCGCCTTTCAAAAAGGGTATAGCGAAATGTTTCCCTTTGATCGCGAACAATTATTAAAATTCATCGCCTACTATATTTTCGACCGTTATATTCAAGTTTACGGTATAAAGCGCAAGAAGGAGTCTATTTCCGGGATTCCGGTTTCGCGTGCAAAACTAAACCGGCTGCACGAGCGGCTGCTGACGGGAGATACGGAAGGGGTGTTTAATTTAAGTAGGCAATCGTGATTATTAGGGTAAGTTTTAATCTAACGGATTTTGTTTGCAAAATCCATCGAATTCCCCGCCTTACCTTACTAAGGAGGGGACAGATTGGCGACGCGTTCAGCGAGCAAATCAGGGGTGGTTGAAATCGCTGAACTTATACAACCACTCCTGCATCGTTCACTAAACGTTTCACGATGCTGTCCCCTCCTTATCAAGGAGGGGAATTTGCTGTTTTTCTACTATAACTAAAAGTATAATGAAAATCCTGGTTTCAATCCTCTTCAGCGGTTTTTTCCTCTTCCTGGCATTTAAAAATATCGATTTGGGAAGTTTTTGGATTTCGCTGCAAAGCACAAGCTGGTTTTTGATTTTCTTTGCCTCGGCAATGGCGATTGTATCGATGTGGCTGCGCGCCTGGCGCTGGCAAAAAATTTTGAAGCCGCTAAAACCGATTCCGCTGAACACCGTTTTCAATTTTACGATGATCGGTTTTATGGGCAATAATGTTTTACCCGCTCACGCCGGTGATTTTGGCAAACCGTATCTGTTGGGCATCAAAGAAAACTTCGATGGCACTGCTGCCCTGGCCACGGTTTTGATTGAGCGATTGCTAGACAGCGTGGGCATGATTATCATATTGTTATCCGTCGTCTTTTTTGCGCCGTTACCAGCCTGGCTTAAATTTGCCCTGGTTGCTGCCGGGAGCATCATGTTGTTGCTTATTTTTTTACTCATTACCCTTGCGTCTCGCAATAGTAAACTGCGCGAGAGCCTGCTTAATCTTACCGCTAAATTACCGCGGAAATTTCGCACGAAAGCCAAAGAAAAAGTATCCATATTTTTAACCGGGTTAAACATATTCAAAAACCGGCAAAATCTCCTGCCGCTCGTTGGCATCTCCATCCTCACCTGGGCGCACATGGCATTTACATTTTTTATCATCATGATCAATTACCCGCTAACAATCGATATTGGCGCGTTCGATTTGATGGTTGCAGCCGTGGTCACGATGGTCATTTTAGCGTTTGCGATCATCCTCCCTTCCGCCCCGGGATATGTTGGCATTACCCAATTGGCATTTATCTTTTCCCTGGCATTTTATGGCATTTCCGAAGCGGATGCGGTGGGTATTTCCATTATTTTCCATTTAACACAGTATATTCCCATTACCGCCGGGGGGATTCTTATTTTGTTGAAAGAAGGATTATCGTTTAAACAGTTGCAGGGGGAAGTCAGAAAGGTCGAATTTTAAAGAAATCAAACGAGATAATGCCTGCTTTAAAGCCAACGATTTTATCGTTAGAGCGCATTCAAGAAACAAAGGCGATTTGGGTGGAATAGGCGTTTGCTTGCTATTTTATTGTTAAAGTTTTCAGATCGATGACCGCGGCAGTTTGAATTAGAAAATCCATACCAATAATTCCGTCGATTTCAATTCCGTAATCCATAGTTCCGATTTCAATATTAAATTGGGTTGCGTGTAATTTGCCCACGTTCAATTTATCGACTTTTTTAACATAAACAAATTCACTTCCGCCAATACCAATTATTTGGCGAACCTTGTCCGCTGGTTCAGGTTTTAGAGCTATTTGGGCTACTTTTTTTATTTTGAAAATACTGCCCGCAGAACCGGTATCAAGTATAACATTGTCTAATTTTAGGGATTTATTTTGATGATGGAGATCAACAGTAATGATTGGCAGTTTCGAATCGATTCGGATTCTCATCCGACACTCCGAATGCCTAACCATTTGCGTACATCAATATCCAATTTCTCTCTTGATGTATGAAACACATAAAACTCTCTTCCAGGGGACTTTTTATGTAGTTTACTATATTCATCCATTGCAATTATTGGCTCAGAAAAAGTATTGATAACAGCCATATCGTCTATAAAATGCTCGTTCTTTATATTATGGGTTTTTATAGCTTCTATTAAAAGCCATTGATTCGGATAATGTTGCCGAACTTCTTCCCAGGTCATAACACATTTCCTTTCTTTACTTTCTTTGCAAGATAAACTCAAATAAATTCAGTGTCAATCGCTAAAATCGCCCGGATAATCGATGCTCGTAAGGATGATGTATCCTTTCAGTATCAGTTGTCGAGCATAGTTCATTTATTTTGTTTACTTTTTTAATGGTTCTTTGGATTTAGTGTCTAAATCATGAATGGGGTGCTTTGTACCACCGAAGTAAAAACCGGTCACGCTGCCGATAAGGGTTCCGGCGAAGGCAAGTACGGTTTCAAAATGCTCAGGCTTCATTACGCTAAAAATAATGATAATCAAAAAAGCAAGCCCTACGAAAACCAATGCGAGGCTCGCTGTAAAGTGTTTTTGAAATCCTAAGCTCACGGGTTCCACCGATCCAATTCCCCGGCAAACCGAACAGGCAATCGCATCATTGCAACCGCTTCCGCCGTAGTTGTCCGCTTTCAGGCCGTGCTTGCGTACACAAACAGCACAGCTTTTTCCGTCGGTGGCGATTTTGCAGGTGCCGGTGGAACTGCAATGGGCACATGGGTAACGATCGGTCATTATGTTTTCTCATTGAAAACAGGTTTTCGTGATCAGACCTGATTTATTTCGGTTATTTTTTTGATTGTCTACTTGCTAAGTTAAGCATCGATTTGGTAGAGTTTAGTTTATGGTGTAAGGCCGTTCCAATACTTGAAAATTTTTCCGCCGACTGACTCATATACTTGTCTTACTTCATCAGACGGATTGCCATATATCGTCAGCTCTGTAAGTGATGAAAGCTCAAGGAGAGGGCCGAGCAGATCGTTAATGTTTCCCCAGTGGGTCTGCACAGCTTCAGAGTCTTTATACATTTCTATAACATAGCACTTGTTCTCATCTTCGCAAAGAAACCAATCATACCTCAAAGTATTTGGCTCGTTAGCCTGGACTTTTTTTATCATCTCTGTAGCCAATTTTTTGAATTCATCAACCTTTCCTTCTGAGATGGAAAGCTCACTGGTTGTTGTAATATAATGTGTCATCACACTTTTCTCCTTTTTGAGTAAATAGAATTCTACACATCTCAGATGTAAGAGCCTTTAATTATCCCTCAAACTAAACATCCCTTCACCGCCGCTTAATCACCAAAATCGTCAAATCATCATGCTGGACGGTGCCGCGGGAAAAGCGCTGAACATCTTGCAGCAGCAAATCCAGCGTTTCCTGGGCGGTTGACTTTTGCTTGGCAAGCAGCTTTACAACCCGGTCTAAGGAATATTCTTCCCGGGATTTATTCTTAGCTTCGATAACGCCGTCGCTGATCAAAACAATGGCATCGCCCGGCTTTAACTGCACCGTTGCCTGCTCAAATTGATATCCTTTAACGATTCCCAATGGAACGCCAGCCCCGTTTTCCAGCAATTCAACGGAACCATCTGTGCCGTTCATTTTTATCAACGGCAGATGCCCGGCATTTGCGAACAGAAAATCACCGGTAGTGGTATTTAAAACACCGTAAATAGTGGTTACAAACATTCCGCGCTGGCTGCGCTCGGCTAAGGCATCATTCAACACGCCGAATACGCGTGTTGGGGTGTAGTGGAGTTGCGTATACAATCGAAAATCGCTGACCATGCGCGCCATATAAAGCGCTGCCGGAATGCCTTTGCCGGAAATATCGCCTAATGCAAACCCAGTTGTTCCATTGTTGAATTCGAAATAATCGTAAAAATCGCCCCCCACGGCGGCGGCAGCCCTGCTAATAGCCGCAACTTCAAACTGTTGATCGGGCAGATCGGGGAAGGTCTCCGGCATAAAACTCTGT
>CAXHHS010000362.1:0-7044 GCA_964015645.1 uncultured bacterium | reverse complement strand
TACACCAAGAAGCTCGTCGGCAGCGTCAGATGTGTATAAGAGACAGGAACGGATGTAGCCGTAGTTAAAAATCCCGTCGCGTTCGATTCTTTCTCGCGTTAAAATTCGTTCGGCAGTGGTTTTTAAATCTTTTTGAAATTGCAAATACGGATTGAAGGTAAATCCCCATTTCTTCTTTCTGACGATTTTTTCCGGCAAGTGCGGCTGCATCGCCCGGCGCAGCAGGTATTTGGTTTCGTTGAAGTGCATTTTCATTTTTGCCGGGATGGAGAACCCAAACTTTACCAAATCCAAATCCAAAAACGGCACGCGCTCTTCCACGGAATGTGACATCGACATACGATCTTCCGTCAGCAAATAATCGTTCACCATTTTGCTGTTAAATTCCGCCCAATAAACTTTATCCAGGGCGGTGGTATCGCCGTTACCGCTAAAATAGCCATCAAACTCGTTGATAACCGGGTTTAACTTTTGCTGTAGAAAACCATCGCCGTAAATTTTTCGCCAGTGCGATTTATCGAAATCCCAGGTGTTGCGCAGGATCAGGTAAAATTTCGCAATGTTGCCGGTGGCCAGCGCCATTTGCAACCCGCGGCGATATTCGTCGCTGGCCATTGGCCCAAAGCGGGTTTGGATTTGATAGCTCAGCGAACTGAGTTTGGAAAACATCACCTGCTCTACTTTCTCCGGCACGATGCGGTGCAGCGTATTAAAAGGGTAGATAAAATTGTGAATATCATACCCGGAAAACAGCTCATCGCCCCCCAAACCGCCTAACACCACTTTAACATGCTGCGAGACAAACTGCGACATCAAATAACCTTGCAGCAGGTTGATCTTGGGTTCTTCCGCGTGCCAAATTACATCCGGCATCAAGCGCATGGGATTTAAATTCATGCGTAACGTATGGTGATTGGTTTGATACACATCAGCGACAATTTGGGCGTCATCCAATTCATCGGTCGGCTCGTTAAAACCGAGCGTAAAGGTATTAATTTTCTCCACGCCGATTTCTCGCATCATGGAAACGATGGAACTGGAATCCATCCCACCGGAAAGGTAGACGCCGATTGGCACATCGCTAACCAATTGCCGCTGCACCGCCTGTTTGATGTAGAAGGGAATTTCTTCCAACCACACCGCCTCACTTTTGTGATAGTCAATGCGAATATCCACCTCGTAATACCGTTCGACCTTTTGAATGATCCCACCGGCCACGATCATATAATGCGCCGGCGGCAGGCGATAAATATCCCGGAACAGCGTTTCATCCGATTGGGTAAAGCGCAGGTTTAGGTGATAATGCAGCGATTGCGGGTTCAATGCTCGCTCTACCTGCGGGTGGAGCAAAATCGCTTTTTGCTCTGAGGCAAAAATAAAGCAGCTATCGCGGCAATAATAATGCAGCGGTTTAATGCCGAATTGGTCGCGTGCCAAAATTAATTGTTGTGCGCTTTCCCGTTCATCTAAAATAGCCAGGGCGAAAATACCATTTAGCCGCGCAAAAGATTCCGGGCCATCAACTTCGTATAATTTGAGAATAACTTCGGTATCGGAATTGGTTTGGAAACGGCAACCTTTTTCTAACAACTCTTCGCGCAGTTCGCGATAGTTGTAAATTTCCCCGTTGAAGATAATTGCCAGCGTTTTACCGGCATTAAAAATCGGCTGATCCCCGGTGGATAAATCGATGATACTCAACCGCCGGTGCCCCAGGCAAACATCGCCGGATTGGTAAACGCCGGCGGCATCCGGTCCGCGATGTGCCAGGATTGGGTGCATCTTTTCGACAAGCTGCCGGTTATCTTTTTGTTTCTCAAAAACGCCGCAAATTCCACACATTATTCAAGCCTGTTTTTTACTCCCATTATAAACGACTGAAAAAACGATTTTTAAACCTTATAAAAATAGAATTTTCTCAAGCGTAAATCAAATATTCAATGTTTTCTTAACTCATATTTATCCTGGCTGCCGGCTGCTGCACCAATAGGAAGGCCAAGCACCACCCCGCCAACTGTCCCAAATACCGCTCCAACGGCAAACCCCAAATCTCCCCGCGAATAACCATATTCTTCAATCGGGCCGTTTGCCACACCTAGCAGAGCACCCAACCCACCAAAAATCAGAAAACCAACTCCAAGACCTTCGCCGGCTCCCCTGCCGTGATAGCGATATTTAATATTGGCAACTGAGTCAGTTGGCATTATTTTGCGAATGCCGTCAGCCGGTTCAACCCAGGTTGTGGAATCTTTAGTAACGTTAATTTCTTTGGCATAAAACCACTCCCCGGATATTCTTGTAATTATTCCCTTTTTGCCTTTTCCTTTTTCGTTGATTGTCTCATAAAATTCGCCGGGTGTGGAATCCGTAAGTTTTTTGGTGTGCGTACAGGCGGAAAATAAAATTAGTAAGATAGCGATTATACACAGCGAAAACCTTGAGCGCGACATCTTGTTCTCCTTTCATGTTGATGAGCTTGCTTATGCTGTTAGTGATATTAGCGATTGGTATGCCAGTCTTCGAGAATAATTGTTGAACCTGTTTGTAAGATATTGTTTTTACTCTAATTGTAAATCTAAATTCTAAGTCAGCTCATTGCAGATATAGAAAACTCTTTTGAGGTTTTTCGTCAACTTTGTCGAATGCTCGTGGCGAGTTTTATGTCTTTGATATAAAGTGTATTTGGAGTAATTTGGAAAAGATAAAGAGAAATAGGAAAGCCAAAGTATCAGTTTTTCATCCCGCCAGGGATGTACGAAAATAGACCACCAATTTATTGGTGGGAAGTGAAACCACCTTTTATCGAAAGTCCCACCAAGGACGACTGAACGATCCCTATCATCTTCGGTGTGGCATATAATTCCAACTGCCCCATTGGGCTACGGTTTATACACAAGTTTACAAAACTTGATAAATTTGAAACCCCAACGCTGAAAGCGTTAAACACCATAGCCCAGGGTAAGCGCCATCGGCGCGCCACCCTGGGTTATGAAATTCCATATAAAATCAACCCTGAAGGGGTTGTACAATTCACGATTGTTTTGTTGCACCCCTTCAGGGTGCGGTTAGGTTGTATGATTTGTCCCAGGGTGGCGCGACTTCGTCGCTTACCCTGGGCTATGGAATTAAGCCCTTTTCACAAAGTGACCACTTACGTGGCAGGGCAAAATATACATCTGCGTATATCAACTGTTGTTCTTCTCCCGGTGCATGTAAAGATGTGTATAAACCGTAGCCCTGACGGGACTTTACTATTTTTATCTTCTTTATCCACCAATGAATTGGTGGGCTATTTTCTTTCATCCTTACCAGGATGAGTTATTAGTGAAGTTCCCCCAGTTCCCAAAAAGTGAGAGCCTAAGAAGACAACCTCTTAAATTAGAACGAAATAAGGGTTTATAAATCTTTGAAAAACAAATCAGGTGCCAGTATGAAAATTCTAAAATACATCCTTTTAATTCTTGTTTTTTTCACGTTACTACATCCTTTAACCTTACGTGCTCAAAATATCGCTAGCAGCGGTAAAATCACGATGATGGAATTCCAAGCGCGCCGGTTGGCAGCGATGGAGGTTCTTGCCGATGGAATTTTGTTACTCCACGCTCGCTCCTGGTTTACGGGGGAGGATCAAATTTTTGTACACGGGTTTCATCAAAATCCCGGTTTTTATTATTTCACCGGTTTGGAAAATGCCGTTGGTCCAATCCTGGCGATTGATGGATTGGCAAAAGAATCCTGGTTGTTTGTGCCAACGGAATTATCCGGCCTCGCCGGGCAAATGAGCAAACCGAAAGTAAAACCCGGTGGGGAAACGGAAGCAGCATTGTTGATCGAACATGTGGTTTCCTGGGATGAATTTATTCCGTTTATCGAGCGGCGGGCAATGGAGCAGCCTAATATTATTCTTTATACCGATGAACCTTACTGGAATCCCCCGCAAAGCAATCCTCCCGGTTTAGCGCCCATCGATAATCCCTATCTACTTTGGAAAAATGCCTTGCAAGAGAAATGGCCGAATCTCACTATCAAATCTGGCGCCGCAGCGGTTATGGAATTAAGGTTAATCAAGAGTCAGACAGAAATCGAGGTGATGCGAAAAGTCGCAAAAATTAGTGCGCAAGCGCTGCTAACCGGGCTGCGAAGTTTGGCGCCGGGAAAAACTCAACGTGAAGTGGAAGCAGAGATCGTCTGCCAGTGCATCCATTCCGGTGGTGAGGGGCCATCGTTTTGGCCCTGGGTAATGTCCGGCCCCAACGCCCCGATTCCAAAGCCCTTAGAATCGTTAGCGGATTACCGGCATTTAAACCGCGTAATGCAGGCAGGGGAATTGGTACGGGTAGACATCGGTTGCGACGTGGATTTTTATAAAGGTGATGTGGGCCGCACTGCGCCGGTCTCCGGTAAATTCGATCCCGGCCAGCGAGAATCCTGGGAATTGTTAGTCGCAGCTTATAAAGCCGGTTTAGCCGTAATGCGTGACGGCGTTACAAAAACCGGAATTGCCGCTGCTGCAACCGCAGAAGTCGAGCGGCGGCAAGCAAGTGTGAACACCGAATTGGGAAAAAAAGCCGCCCAAGTTATGTTGGGCAAAACCGGAAGTATGCTCTGGCATATTCACGGTAGTGGATTGGAGGCGGGAGAAGGCCGCCCAACAACGCTCAAATCTGGTATGGTTATCGAATTTGAACCGATGTTTGCGGTGGAAGGCCAGGGATTTTACCTGGAAGATATGATCTTGATTACCGATGATGGCTATGAAATTCTGACCACTGGTCTTCCCTATTCTGCAGATGAGATTGAGAAAGTGATTGCTGGAGAAGATTAGTGTGCGTTAGCAGGAGGGAGTAAAATTCCCCACCTTAGACAAGGAGGGGACCGATTTTCGATGTGTTCAGCGAGAAAATCAGGGGTGGTTGGACAAGGTCTGCGCTTTCAACCACCCCTGCATCGTTCGCTAAACGCTTCACGATGCTGTCCCCTCCTTATCCAAGGCGGGGAATTCTGAAAAAATTGAATTCGCCTGTTGTATCATTTATCAGCAGGCGGGGTTAAGCAGTAAACCGTTTTACAATCTTCTCCACATCTTCTTTTTTGCCGATAATTACCACTTCATCTCCGGCTTTTAAGCGGGTGTTGCCGTCGGGGATAATCATCTCACCAGTTCGTTTAATAGCGGAGATGAGCGCCTCCTTGGGAAGCAAAATCTCTTTGATCAATTTATCAACAACATTCGATTTTTCAGAGATGACGACTTTTTCGATGGTTGCATCGGCGGCAGCCAGGTCTTCGCCAAGTTGGGTCACCACATAATTTTCGGATTGCGCTTTACGCAATTCCTCGTATTCAGTTTGTTTTTTACGAATGTCGTTATCCAACTCAGAGATCGCCTTTAATTGGTTTTGAAAGACTTCATTTTCCGGGTCAAAATCATCCACCTGGTGCATGTCCAGGGCAATTTTACCCAATTTACGGTATTCGGAATCCAGGCGACGCGTTAGCATCACAATATCGTACTTTAAACGAGCGAGCGCGGTAATTTCGGAGGTTTTTTCGTTCAGGTTGGCCATCACTTCTTTGGTAATTTCCAATCCCTCGCTGCCAATTTCAATGCTTTTATCGACAATTTTTTCAGCCACGCCGGAAAGCCGTTCCGAACTCTGGCCCAATCCCTCTTTTAGCTTTTCAAAAAAACTCATTGCTGCTCCTTGGATTTATCAAGTTCTCTGCCAATCTCTACAATTTTTTGATCCAAATCTTTTACTTTGCCGGTAATATTGGAAATTTCTACCTGGCGAAAAACAGTCTTTTTAACTTTTCCATCGGCTTTATACTGTTTATAGATTGCCGCACCCAACTGTTTAAGCTGCTTATCTTTCTGCTGCTTCAGCTTGTGAATGTCGATTTCCGCTTTATACTTTTCGGCATACACCTGGGCTGTTTGCGAAAACTCGTTCACCACTTTCGAACCGGATTTAATGGCTTCGGAAGCGCCTTTTTTCAGTTTATCAACCACTTCATTGACGGTTTTTCCAACAACTTTTGCACCGCTCTCAATATTTTCAACCGTATCCGATAATATTTTTTTTCGCCTGGAATCCCCGGCAGCGTCTTCGGCTTCGACAGGCTCTTCCGCCTGTTTTTCTTCTTCGGCATCTACCCCGTCTTTAATTTCTTGCGGCTCGGTTTGGTGAATTTCTTGTGATTCTTTTTTTTCTTCCGCCATATTATTTTACCTCCTTTTTTAGCGCTACTACGCTGATTTTTTTTAATTGGTTGCCAACATAGACCTTTTCCGCTTAAGTAAAGATGAAACCGGTGCAATATAAAGAATACGATTTCAAATTTGTGTGTTTTGTGTCCATATTGAATTGCAATCTAAACAACCATATCCCAAAATCATACCTGTGAAAAACTTGTTTTATGATGAAGAAAAACAGGAAACCGCTCGCCAATATGGTTGCGATGAATATCTTACCAGGCCGCTCGATTTTGGCTTGTGAAAAAGAGAGTCTTTAACGAATAAATGTATACGTGTATTTCACCATCAAAGACCGGCTGTCCGACCGCGGCAGCCGGGGGCCGGTTAATTGATTGCGATCGGTATTGATGCCTTCGTTGTAAACCAGCCAAAGATCGTTTCCTTCCCGAAAATTATAGCGAAACCGAAGATTAAGGCTGCCCAGTTCCGCGCCGCTGTTAAATTGGAAAAATGCCCGCAAGGAGGCTTTGGTATTTAGAGCGGCTTGCACTCGCAGGCGAGCAAGGTGCAGCGTGAGGTTTTGATCCCGATCCGGAAATCGGATAAAATTTAACTGGTATTCGCCGTTCAATTCAAAAAAGCGGGAAAGATTCCAGGTGGATTCCGCTTCGAAAGAATATTTGCTGCCATCGAAAAAAGAACCGGCTTCCAACTCCACTTCCGGGCGAAAGAGCCAGCCATCAGGGGGGCGAGCACTCAAATCAACTTCGTGATACCAGTATTGCCCTGCCGGCACATCCACTTTGTCTTCGATAGAAAACGCCTCGGGCACATCCTCATAACTA
>CAXHHS010000361.1:0-7055 GCA_964015645.1 uncultured bacterium | reverse complement strand
ACACCAAGAAGCTCGTCGGCAGCGTCAGATGTGTATAAGAGACAGAATATCACCATTACCGGTTTGCCCGGCGCTTGCCCCGGCACCGCTGCCATTGGCGATGGCGATTTTCCTTAAATTCGGATTGGAGGGATAATTTCCCAGGGCTGCGAGGTCAGTAAATAATTCGTCTCTCAAGGCGTTATTGCCGACATCCGGGGCATTAAGGTGATGGTAAACCAGCATCTGTTGAGCACCGGGAGAATTGAGTTCTTCGATCAAAGCGCCGGCGTTGGCATCGAGTTCCGCAAAAAATACTGCCCAATGCTGGATTCCCAACGGCAGGTTGGCGCTTTGCTGCGGGCTGTCAAAAGAAAGAAATATCCGGGTTTCATGATCCATGGCATTATTTTCCATCCAAGCAAGGCCAAACCGGCCAACCAATCCACCCATGCTGGCTCCGGCAACAATCAATGGCTCGCTGCCGGAGCGTTCCATTTTTATGCGTTCAATCGCACTAACCAGCGCAAAACCGTTGCGTTGAATATAATCTGTGGCATCGCCAAAATTCATAATCGTAATATCATAGCCAGCTGCTAACAGGGTTGGCGCTAAATTTTGCTGGTTTAGCAAAGCGTAAATTTCTTCCCACCCCAAAATGTCGCCGATATCGAATCCTTCGACAAATAGAATCGGTTTGGTGATTTGGGAATTGCCATTTCCCAGGAAGGTGTACAGATCGTAAACAGCAGATTCGCCTAAATAAGGTTCATCGGCAACCAGGCCTTCCCAAATGATATCCGGCTGCTCATTTACCACTGCGGTTTTGTTAAATTGGCGAATCGTGAAACCAAATTGCGCTTCCAGAGGTTTCTGTGCATAATTCGCTTTTATATGAATTTGCTTGCTGCCGCTAATGCCATAATTTATCGTAATTTGGCTGCCTTGCTCAACTCGCCGAAACCCGCTGCCATCATCAAAATTGATTTCCAGCGAATGTAATGGCTCTGTTAAATTTGATACAAAAAATTGTCGATCAATTAAAAACGTAACGGTGTTATGATAGGTGTGTGTTTTTAACGCGCTGACGGCAAATAGCTGTCTTGTTTCGTAAGGTGAGATAGTGCTATTGCCGGAATCGATTAAGCGCTCATTTTCGATGGTTAATAAGCCGTCTTCAAGCGCATTTTCTTTGATCTTGTTGTATTGGAAATTAATAATACCAATCGGAACAATACTGCGTTTGATGTAAGGTTTTGCTCGCGATTTTAACGTGTTTAACGCCGGAAAATTCGGCCTGTCCAGCGATGCCTGGTACATCTCAAAATACAGTTGCTGCCATTGTTTTAGATTTGCGGGTGAAATTTGCCCGCTTCCGGTAAATGCTTCGATGTTGCCTAACGAAAGCACTTTGTCGTGCAAAATACCAGCCGCAATCCGCGATTTATCCAGGCGCTCGAACGTCCGGTCCAGCGTTGTTTTTATCCCCGCTTCCGGTGGTAAAACTCGCGTGCGGGCATCCTGCGCTGATAGTGGAAATAAAACGCAAATCATTAGAAAGCATAAATAGCTAATAAAAATTCTAACAGAGATAGAATAAACCATAACATACTCCTCCGGTGTGAGATGTGAATTTCCGTTCGCTTTGGGAAGCGGTTTACTTTACCGCAAATCTCAATTTCCCATAAATTGTTTTAGAAATGACCCCGGGCGGCTGGATATGCCAAAAGAACTTCAGCAATCGAAGTAAATGCTGTTACAAAAGAATGTAAGGCAAAATAGAGGGTATGTCAACCGGTGAAAGAGCGTAGGCGATAATATATTACCGGATTAATGTCATTTTCCGGGTTTTGGAAAACGCTTTTGTTTTAAGTCGATACAGATAGATGCCGCTGGTTGTTAATGCGCCATCGTCTTTCCTGCCATCCCAGTGTATTTGATGCACACCGGCAGTCTGTTGCCCGCTATATAACAACCTTATCTGCTGTCCTACCATATTAAATATTTTGATTTCGACAAAACCGGCAATCGGAACCTCATAACGGATAATTGTAGATGGATTAAAAGGATTTGGCATATTCGGCAGTAATCGAAATTTATCAGGAACTACATTTGCATCCTGATCCGAAATTGAAGTAATAACAGAAATTGCATCCTGATAAGCTGCGAAGGCGTCGATGCGACCCCAGCCGAAAACGCTGTTCGGCAACTCTGAAGTTGTTCCACAAACCTGGGATGTATTTGGCACTACAGCGGTTCTGGTTATGATATTCTCTATCAAATCTACATTTCCAGCTAATCCTGGGTTTGCCGATATTAAAAGCGCAACCAGTCCGGCAACATGGGGGCCGGCTGCACTGGTACCGCTGCCATTGCCATAGCCGTTGGCAATATCGCTGGAACGAATATTTTGCCCCGGCGCAGTAATATCCGGTTTGCTGCGGTTGCTGCCGTCTATAAGAATGGGGCCTCTGCTGCTAAAATCGGCTATCGCATCGTTATTAGTGCTTGCGCCCACGCTAAAATATGCCTCATAAATTGCCGGGGGAAAAGCGGATGAACTGCAATTCGGGCCGTTATTACCGGAGCCGCCCAAGACGACAATTCCCGCTGCTCGAACATTTTCGATTACCATTTTTAACGCATTAGGATCCTGGCAGCCTTCATCCGGCTCGCAAACCCAGGAATTATTAATCACATGAGGCGCTTTGGCGGGATCGGGATTTTCACCATTGATGTTTGTTGGAGCAATCATCCATTGTAAGCATTCCGTAACATAGCTGATATGCGTTCGTTGCACCGGCTCCCAACAGCGGCAACCAATCCATTTTGCACCCGGTGCAACACCAATTTGATTATTTCCGCCATCATCGCCGATTGCAATGCCGAGAACGTAAGTACCGTGGCTGCCGCCATCACACGGTTCCGGGGAATCCGATGGGCAGTTAACATTTCCGCCGGAATGAATTGCATCATGCCAGTTATAATCGTGTGTTGCAACCTCTCCATTCCAGCCGCGATATTGGTTAACCAATGCCGGATGTTCCCACTGAAAACCGGTATCGATTACACCGACTACAGCGCCTTCCCCGGTAATGCCTTCTGCCCAAACCTGGGGGGCGTTGATTTTATCGATATTCCATTCTACCGTTCTAGAAGACTGCAACGGTTCTGGCGGCTCTTTTTCCAATAAAGCTCTTTCCAGTCTACCGCGGGTATCCGCATATACAAAGGCGACATCGGTTCTGCTGGCTAAAGTTTCTAATAATTCGATATCGCCTTTTACCCAAATCATATTTATCACCCAAAACTGGCGGAAATCCGCCGCATTTTGAGTTAGGATTTTGACAATTTGCGGCTGGGTTTGGTCAGCTACTTCCTTCAATTTTGTAAAGACATACTCGCCTTTTTCTAATTTAGTAGAAAAGGAAGCGCTTTCGCTTAAATCGGCTTGTTCGGTCAAAAACAATAAGAACCCGGTTTTCTGGTAAGCAATATTTTCCAAAACAACGGGGTCTACCTTTGACTGCCATAATTGGGAGGGATTTGCTAACCCCGATAGTTGCCAGATAAATAGATTCAAAAAAACAAATGCCGTATTCGATTTAAAAATCTTCATAACGCCTCCGTGTTTTATGGAATAGTACGACAGATACAAGGATTTTACTATCCCCAAAACAGGTGATTCGAGAGAATTGTTTGGCGAGTTTTCGATTAATGATTCTGTTTGATCACCATAACTGTGATGTCGTCGGATTGTGGTTCATCGCCGGCAAAAGCCCGAACGGTTTTGATCATGCCGGTGATGATATTTTGAGGGGAGGACTTTCCGTTTTTTTGCAGGTATTCGAGCAATCGTTCTTCTTCAAATAAGTTCGATTCTTTATCCATTGCTTCGGTGATGCCATCGGTATAAAGAACCAGGCTTTGCCCGGAAGCGAGGGTCATTTTATTTGAAAGATACTCATAGTCTTTTTTGACGCCTAATACGATGTTCTCACCACTTTCCAGGAATACCGGCTCCCCGTTTTCATAAATTAAACAGGGAGGATTGTGGCCGCAATTGCAATACTCCAGTTCTTTGGTTCGAAGATTCAAAACTCCATAAAATAATGTCACAAACATTAGCCGCGGGTTGTCCTGGCTTAACAGGTAATTCACCTGGTTTAAGCAATCGCTGGTTGATTTCCCTTTGAGGGCGATTGCTTTTATGAACGTTCGGCTGACAGCCATAAACAACGCCGCCGGCATCCCTTTACCGGATACATCTCCAATGGCAAAAGCGATACGGTTATCATCAATGATAAAGAAATCATAAAAATCACCGCCGACGTCTTTTGCGGGGATCATTTCTGCGAATATCTCAATATTGCTGCCTTCGGGGACAATGGAGAAATTCCTGGGGAGTATCGATTGTTGAACTTCAGCAGCGACATTTAGCTCTTGCTGAATGCGGGCCAATTTTTCACGCGTGAGGGCGGCCAGTTTGAGTGCTTCAATCTCCTTTAGTACCTTAATAATCGTCGCTTCCAAATCTTCAAAATTAATCGGCTTGGTAACAAAATCGTAAGCGCCGCGATTCATGGCGACTCTAATATTCTGCATATCGCTGTAAGCAGAAACCATGATTGTTTTGATCGATGGATTGATTTTGGAAAGCTCAGCTAAAAATGACAGACCATCCATTGCAGGCATATTAATATCGCTCAAAACAATGTCGATCGAATCATTTTGCTCGATTATTTGGAGTGCTTCGCGACCACTGTGCGCAAATGAAAATTCGTATTCCTTATTCCTGATCTTTTTGCGAAATCGCTGCCGTATCAATAACTCTAACTGCGGTTCGTCATCAACGATTAGAATCTTTGCTGTCAT
This sequence comes from uncultured bacterium, assembly GCA_964015645.1. GTDB lineage: Bacteria > Calditrichota > Calditrichia > RBG-13-44-9 > J075 > CAXHHS01. The sequence continues at coordinate 2,201 of CAXHHS010000361.1, read as the reverse complement.
AGCGTTAACCTCGTTAAATTACAGCAAAGAAAATACTGGTTTAAAAAGATTTTTGCAAGTTTAAAACGGGGCTGTTAATTTATCTCACTTCAATCCCCAACTGCTTAAAATAGTCTTCCAGCCGGCTGTAAAACGCTTCGCGCTCTTTTGGCGCTTGCAACAAGTAGGAAGTGCCCAGGGACCGTTCCAATTCTATCAAGTCAATTAAAAAGGCATAAACTGAATTTGCTGCCGAAGCACTGGCAATTAAGGCGGCATTTTGGGCGTCCAGGAGCAGGGTAATATCAACCGCGCCAAGGGAGTAAGAATCGACGACGAGGTCGAGATTTTTTTGAGATGCCTCTGCCGCATCGCGCGATTGTTTGATGGCAGCAAAGGAAGCACCGGCGATATGAGCGGCGGAACGAATTCGCTGCTCAAGAGATTGCACGAGAGATTTTCGTTCAGTTCGAAGTTGGGAGAGCGTCTCGACAGCATTCTTTCGCTGGGCAAATTTTGAACCGCCGGAGAATAAAGGATATAAGGCGTTTAATGCCACGCTCCAATTTTCTTTACTTCGAACGCCCATCGATTCCATGTTCGCACCTTCGCCGCCCTCCGAAAAAATTCGCGAGAAATCGAATTGTGCGGCAAAATCCGGGATAAAAAATGCGCGTTTGGTATTTTTTAATAAGCGCTCCTGGGCGGCAATTGCAGCGTCTAACTGAAGAATTTCCGGTGAATTAGAAACACCTTCTTCCGCGAAGAAACTGCGGAGATGCCGGAAGGCAATACGATTGTTCATATATTTCAACAATCGTGCTTGTTCTGTTAACGTCCCTACCTCGCTGATATTGACTTCGGCTGTGCCAAAATTTTGTTCTAACGGCCGATTCAATAATCGATTAAACTGGATTTCTGCGACATTGCGTTGGGCATTTGCATCGATTACGGATTGGCGGTTATCAGCAATTTCGCTTTCCCAACGGAATACCTCCGCTCTGCCGGAGTAACCAACTGCTTCGCGAACGCGGGATAATTCCAGGTTGGAGCGTGACCGTTTGAGATTTTCTTTTTGAACGCGTTCCAGAGTTTTGCTGATGAGAATATTTAAGTATATTGTCGCAACATCTTGAGCAATATCGAGGCGCAGCGCCGTCAATTCCTGTTCCCGCGATTTTTGAAACCGCTTTTGCACGGAATAGTTTGCCCAGGCATCATCCGCAAAAAGCACCTGGGTAAGGGTTGCCTGGCCGGTCAAACTGCGTTCTGCTTGAAATAGCCCGGCGCGATCTTTATTAATTTGAACACCGCTTAACGAGAGATCAACCTGTGGCAGCAGCGAAGACCGCGCTTCGTTAACCGTTTGGCGGCCAGCGGCCACTTCGGATTGTTTTGCGCGAAGGTTTAAATTGGTATCGATACCTTCTAATACAGCGCTCTGAAGGTTGTACATGATATCAACTTCTTTTTTTCCTTCGTTGATTAAAACAGCTTCAGTGTAAACCCCCCAGGGCGGAAACACACCGATTTTACGAGCGGTTTCGACATTCAGTGTAAACTCTTCCCCAGGAGCAAAAGCAAATGGGATTGATTCCGCCGGTTCACCCAACAAAATTCGCTGAAGATTTAACGCAACTCGCCGGGCAATTTTGGGCATAAATTGAGCGTTAACACTTGCCAAAACTCCGCGTTCTACTTCATCTCTACCAAACAAAGAAAAGCTGGGAATCTTTTTTTCGATTAAGGCTGCTATTAACCGATCGAATTCATCGCCGTAAACATGAAGTAAAGGGCCAACATATACAGCTTCCGTTTCTGTCGTAAGCCCGGCCAGGGCGTCGTCAATATTCCGAATCGGAATTATGATCGGTTCAATTCCTAATTCCCGGGTTGCAGTTTGAAGGCGGGTATCCACTCCCGGTAAATCGTTATACACTTCTGCATTAAAAAATAATGTTAATTTTTGAAAAGAAACAATCTCCAGGAACGCCTTTAAATCCCTTTGAATCGTTGAAGGAAAAGAGATGTAAGACAAATTTTTTATGCCGCTCGCGCCATCTTTTTTTGGAACTCCCTGGATTTCCGCATCGACGACAAATGGTGCGATCACCGGTTTTGGTAATGGGCCGCGGCGACAAGCAGAGTTAGAACAGATGACACCCATTGTCATTACAACATCCACTTCCGGGTCGTTTAAAAGTTGATCTAATTTGCTTTCG
>CAXHHS010000360.1:0-7059 GCA_964015645.1 uncultured bacterium | reverse complement strand
ATCTAAAATCCAACGCCACTACCTGGCGCACCTGGAGTTCAAAAAAAATTATAGAAGAATGGACCGGGGATTGGCGGGTAGATGTCGTAACCTGGGATGGAACGATCTTAAAAAGCAAAACGTTTGTGATCGAACCATCAACTGAAGAACCGGATATATCAACCGGCTTGACAAGTAAGAATTCCAAAACTGAAGAACCGGATATATCAACCGGCTTAAAGGAGACAAGCAAAAATTCCAAACAGGCTTTTAAAGCGGAAATAACAAATGCAGTTTTCCAAAAAGAAAAAGTAAACCAGGATAATGCAAACCGGAAACGAGATCAAACAGACCAGGTGGAAGCAAGCGCTAAAACCCAGCCTGTTGAAACAAGTTCGAACTCCCAACCGGTGGAAGCAAGTTCTACGCCCCAGCCGAAAGAGAAAACGCTGGTTCAAAAACCGAAGGATAATACGAATCCCGCAACTATTCCCCAGGAAGCCACAAATGTATCTTTTGAAAACTCCCTGATTACCGATACGGAAATCCTTTTAGAATTTATGAAAGAAAATTACCAGCGAAATCATCGGGAGTTTAATAGTAGAAGCGCTTTAAAAACACTACAAACGCTCATATTGGATAAGCGTTACGGGCGAATATGGGTGATCCACCAAAATCATTCTCCTATCGGTTATGCAGTGCTTACGTTTGGCTTTAGCCTGGGATATTATGGCGTTGATGGGGTTTTGGATGAATTGTTTGTTCGTAAAGCATATCGCGGCAAAGGTGTCGAAGCCAAGACCGTAAGATTCGTAGAGGAGGAAGCTCGTTCTATGAGCTTACAAGCGTTGCATTTGAAAGCAGTCGGAGAAAACTCGAAAGCCCGGGCGCGTTATCAGCAAATGGGTTACGGCAAACACTCGCAGTATTTAATGACAAAAGAGTTAAAGTGAGTCAATCGCCAGGCGCATCGCTATAAGCGCAAAAAAGTTTTAAGCTCAAATTAAAGGGAAAGATTGGCGATACCGTGTTTCACTTTTTTAATTTCGGCTGTGGCACCTAATCTTATAAACAAAATTAACGCTTGCTCAAATTGTTTTTGAGCATATTTCCTGCTGTTCTTTTGTTTTAACATTTGGCCGTATTCATACCGCACTTCGGCTTCGTTTAAGGGACATTTAAATTTTTGAGTTAACTTTATACCCTTTTGAAAAAACCCACTTGCCGTTTTCCAATTCGTTCTATAAGTAGAAATTACGCCTAAAAATTTGTAGCACTCCGCCTCTCCCAAACGATCATTCAAGGATAAAAATGTTTTTAAAGCCTGGTTACAAAGCGCTTCTGCTAAAAGCAAGTCGTTAATATTTAAATATATTTTTACCCGGTTTAATTTTATGATAGATTGCAGCCGTATATCACCAACTTCCCGGGCCAGCCGATGGCTTTTATTGTAATACATTTCCGCTTCCGACCAGCGATCTAAATCGCAGTAAGTCATTGCCATGTTATGATAAACTTCTGCCAATCCCAGGGTATTTCCAATTTTTTCAAACCTGGGAATGCTCTCGGAATAATAGGCAAGTGCATTCTGGAAATTCCCCTGGACGTTTTCCAAAATACCCAGATTATTATGTATTTTAGCGGCCAGCCGGGTTCCGGTTTCGAAATTACTGATTATTTCTAAAGCTTTATGCCAGTTCTCTGACGCCAGGCCATATTCTCCCTGCTCGAAGTATAAAATACTAATGCTGTTATAAGCCTGGGCTTTTCCTTCCTGTTCATGAGTAGCGATACATAAACTCAAGCTTTCTTGAAAATACCGAAGCGCTTCCTTCCACTTATTCTGGCTTGAAAAAATAAAGCCGATCCAGCGAAGCGCCTCTATTTTTTTATCGCTAATATCCGGTGAATCCGAATCACATAACTCTATTACGGCATGAAAAGCTTCCAGTGCTCTACTCCATTCGCCAAAACTTTCGAAATGATGAGCAGCCCAGAGATAAATTTCAATTAATTCGCGGGTCGATATAATTTTAGAAAAACGATCTATAACCCGCTTTAAGGTATTCCCAATTAGCCTGGTCTTAAAAGTATGCGGCTCAGTAATAACTTCATCTAATTCCCGAAGAACGTTTGCCCAGTTTATTTTGTCCGGCTGAGCATTTAAAAGATATTCCTCTACAACCATCTCTATAATGGTTATATCACTCCTCGCTTCCGGAGTTTCTTCCATCTTTCGTTTCGACATTTCCAAATACCCAATTCAGTAAAAAATAATTTTCGTTTTTACAGGCTTGTATACAATACGTGTAAGAACCCATCTAATCATCATCTTCATCATCGCCATCATCGTTAGAACAAACATTATACCAAAATGAAGCTATACTCACAACACATTGTTTTTATTGAGGTAAGGAAGGTAATATTCTAAGTGGGAATATTGTTTTTCTATAACATAGTAACAGTTTATTACCAGACCACAATATTATAACAAATTAATGCCATATTTAAAGTAACGCTATATTACCAATCATAAATTGAAACACATTCCATTCCAACTTTCCAAGCCCGGATAATTCTTGTAAAAACAACTTGTTACAAAAAGAGATTTCTGCGATTAACCAGTTTTGGTATACGTTTTGCCCTATGGTGAATCGAATGAGAATTGATAAAAGCTAAAATATTATAAAGGAGGATTATTTATGAATATTATTGGGATCAGCGGTTTGCACAATAGCGTTGGATTTAAGAAAAAAATCTTTCCGAACCTCTCTAAGCGAGAATATCGCATTACCCAGGGTTTCGATGCTTCTGCGGCATTGGTAAATGAAAATGGAATAATTGCTGCGGCAGCGGAAGAGCGGTTTACTCGCGTAAAAACAACCGGCTCTTTTCCCCAAAATGCCATACACTATTGTTTGGAAGCCGGAAATCTTTCTCCAAAAGATGTCGATTATATCGCCCATGGGTTTTCTTACGAACCGGTAAAATCATTTTTCGAAGACGATGATTTTGCCAAAGAACGCTATGAAACGGTTTATGCGCCTGGCGCCCAAAGAATGCACATTCGCAATTTTTTTCCCGGCAGCGATTGGGATCAAAAGTTAGTGCCAGTGGAACATCACCTGGCCCATGCTGCTAGCGCATTCTACCTCAGCGGCTTTCAAGAGTCGTTAATACTGGTAAGCGACGGGATGGGCGAAATTCATAGCATGACAATTGCATTAGGCAGCGGCAAGGACATTAAAATTATCCGGCAAGTTTCCGCACTACATTCCCTGGGAATTCTTTATGGCGTTTTTACGCTTTACCTCGGATTTTACATGGGATTGGATGAGTATAAAATAATGGGTTTAGCGCCCTACGGCAATTCCCGGAAATATTATAACGACATCATGCAATTTATTCAACTAAAAGATGATGGTACGTATGCGATCCCGCTGTTTGCAGAAAATAAAACCACGTTGGAAAAAGAAACTCACGCCGGCGTGCTGGCAGTTCTGCAAGATGTATTTGGCCCGGCCAGGGAACCGAGGGCGGAAATCACCCAATATCATAAAGACCTTGCTGCGGCATTGCAAGCCGTGCTACAAACCTGTCAACTACATGTGTTAAGCCATTTCCGGCGGGAGACCGGCCAGACAAATTTATGTATGGCCGGGGGCGTTGCGTTGAATTGCACGGCGAATGGCATTATTCGCCGCAGCCGTTTGTTTAAGGATGTGTTTATCCAACCGGCTGCCGGAGATGACGGCCCTGCGCTTGGCGCAGCATTATATGCACAGCGCCTTCATGATCCGGAGTTTAAAACATCCCGCATGACAGTTCCCCTTTGGGGGCCGGAATACAGCAATCAACAGGTTCAGCAAGCGTTAGGAGACCGGGTGGATTGCCAGGCGACGGAATTCGAATCGTTCGCGGATTTGTGCCAGGATGTTGCCAAACGCCTTGAGAGCGGGCAGATTATCGCCTGGTTCCAGGGGCGAATGGAATTCGGGCCGCGGGCATTGGGCAGCCGCAGTATTCTCGCCGATCCCCGCGACCCCGATATGCGCGATAAAGTGAATGCGCTAATCAAAAAACGGGAAGGATTTCGCCCGTTTGCCCCGGTTGTAACCGAGGAAGCCGCCAGCCAGTATTTTGACATAACCGAGGGCGATGAAGCAACATTTGCGCACATGCTCTTCACCACCCAGGTTTGCAAACCCTATCGCGAAAATCTTCCGGCGATTACCCATGTTGATGGCTCCGCGCGAGTACAAACCGTATCGAAAGAACATAACCCCCGCTTTTGGACAATTCTTAATGAATTCCAAAAATTCAGTGGAATGCCGGTGCTGCTCAACACATCATTTAATGTGAAAGGGCAACCCATTGTCTGTACGCCAAAAGAAGCCCTGGATACATTTCTCTATGCAAACCTGGATGCCCTGGTCATCGGAAACACCCTGGTAACGCCAGTAAATACCGAAGAAGCTTTAACTGCACAACGCAAGACTGCTGAAAAAATTACCGAGTCATTGATACAATAAAAGGGTAAGAAAAGGAATTCGAAATGAAAGATCTGGAATTACAAAAAGAATATTGGCAAATCCGGTTTTCGGATGGTGCGCCGGTGATAGAACTGCCGCGAGATCATCAAAGACCGCCGGTGCTTTCTTTCATCAGGGAAAAGGAAACACATAACATAGAAGCGTCATTTTATGCTGCTCTGAAGAAATTTACAAGACAAGAGAGAATGCCGCTTCATGTTACCCTGTTGGCAGTCTATAACGCGCTGCTGTCGCGTTATAGCGGCGCTGATGATATTGTCACCGGATCGCTTGTAAGAAACCTCCGAATGCCAAATCTCAATGGGAAAAAAGCAACACGAAACCTGATTGCGCTGCGCACCAGTTTAGAGGGGAATCCCACGGTGCGAGCATTGCTTTTGCGAACGGAAAATACGGTTAAAGAAGCCGTTGAAAATTGTGATGTGCCGTTTGAGTTTGTCACGAAACATGTTGCAAAAAAAACCACTTCTGAGAATATGTTCTTTTTGAAAACCGCTTTTGTTTTCAGCGGTCCAGAGAACGGTAATGACAATAGAAACATTAAATTTCAGGATGAAGAATATCTAACTCGCTGCGATATTATCATAAAAGCAAAAGAGTCGGAAAATACGGTTACATTAACCTGCGAGTACGATGCGGAAATTTTTGAAGCAGAGACGATTTGCAGGTTTTTGGCTCATTTTCGCAACCTTTTAAGCGGCTTTGTGGCAGATGCAAATGCCAAAGTATCATCGATTAATTTATTATCCATTCCCGAATGGATTGAACTAACGGCACAATCGGATAAAGCGGTTGGTGCACAGGATTTTGGCACTTGCATCCACCGGCTTTTCGAGAATCAAGTGAAACAAACTCCAGGGGCGATTGCCGTTCAATGGGAGAACGAAAAACTTACCTATTGGGAATTGGATCAACGCGCAAACCAGCTTGCTCATCATCTCATAAAAGTCGGGGTTGGGCAGGAGCAAATTGTCGGGCTTTATGTGGACAGGTCAATCGAAATGGTCGTGGGAATTCTTGGTATTTTGAAGGCTGGCGGTGCGTATTTACCCATAGACCTTGCCTATCCCCCGGAGCGGATTGCATTTATGCTTGAGGATGCCAATGTCAAAGTCCTGGTAACTCAAAACCGGTTATCAAAAAAAGCCTGTAATTCAGTTTCGCCTGAATTTGTTTGTTTGGATACTGATTGGGGTAAAATTGCGCAAGAAAAAACCACAGCGCCGGAAGTAACCGTAACGGCAAACCAGCTTGCTTACGTGATCTATACATCCGGCTCCACCGGTAAGCCCAAAGGCGTTATGGTAAGCCATTATAATGTTGACCGGCTTTTTCGTTCAACTAACGATTGGTTCCAATTTAACAGCTCCGACGTTTGGACACTGTTTCATTCTTATGCATTTGATTTTTCAGTTTGGGAGATTTGGGGAGCATTGCTTTTTGGCGGGCGGTTGGTAATTGTTCCATATCTTACCAGCCGTTCGCCGGAGGCATTCCATGAATTATTAGTCAAGGAAAATGTTACGATTCTTAACCAGACGCCTTCCGCCTTCCAACAGCTAATAATTGCTGATGGGCAATCCGAGCGATCCAACGAATTGTCATTACGATATGTCATCTTTGGCGGCGAAGCCCTGGATTTTCAAAGCCTGAAACCTTGGGTTGAAAAGCACGGCGATCAAAATCCGCAATTGGTCAATATGTATGGCATTACCGAAACGACCGTTCATGTCACCTATCGCCCAATTAAGACGGAAGATGTCTATAGCAACACTGCTAGCCTGATCGGTGTTCCAATTCCCGATTTGCAAATTTACATTCTGGATCATTATCAACAACCGTTGCCAATTGGCGTGAGAGGGGAAATTTATGTGGGCGGTGCCGGTGTCGCTTGCGGATATCTCAATCGCCCGGAATTGACAGAGGAGCGTTTCATTACGAATCCCTTTGTAGATTTAGCGAATCGGGAAATTGGAGAATCGAAGAACCGGGGAATCGCACCAAAGGCATTGCGCAACATGCTACACGCAACACGACTTTATCGCACTGGCGATTCCGGCAAGCGTCTAAGCAATGGTGATATCGAGTACCTCGGGCGGATTGATTCGCAGGTGAAGATTCGCGGTTTTCGAATCGAATTAGGCGAAATCCAAAACGCCCTGGCAGAACATCCTTTTATCAAGCAAAACGTCGTTATTGTTCGGGAAGGCCAGCCCGGAAATAAACGCCTGGTTGCCTATTACATCCGCCATTCCGAACAAGCCCTCGCAGCAGGCGATCTTAATAAATTTTTACAAAAACGCCTTCCGGCTTACATGGTTCCGGCTGTATTTATAGAACTAAAAACGTTCCCGCTAACCACCAACGGAAAGCTTGACCTAAAAGCGCTCCCCATACCGGATGATCGCCATTCTGAATCGGGAAATATTTATACAGCACCGCAGAATAAGCTGGAAGAAACCCTGGCAACTGCCTGGACAGGGGTTCTGAACCTGAAGAAGGTCTGTCTCTTATACACATCTCCGAG
>CAXHHS010000359.1:0-7068 GCA_964015645.1 uncultured bacterium | reverse complement strand
GCGTGAATTTGCGTTATCTTATTGATTTTATTAGGATTATAGATGTCAAAAATTTCAACTGCAGGAATTGGGCCGCGCTCCGCGGCTACTTCGCTATATGCGGATGATAAAACCGCCAGCAAAATTTGCGGCGCTTCCCAGTGTTTTATACGGCCGTTTCCGTTTGCAAAATCGAAATCTTTGCCGGAGGGATGGCCGGCTGCCAGCAACCGCTGGTCGGTGATGTAATGGCATTCAGCGCAATTGGCAGCGCGCACATTGGCGTTTTCCAATTGTTTCATGCCAAACCCGGTGCTCAATTCGTATCCGCGCTCCTTATCCTGGTGCGGCTTTTTATAATCCTTTCCCGGGCCGTGGCAGCTTTCGCAGCTTACGGCAATTCGCACATCGCGAAATTCTTTTCCGGTGATAATCGTGCTGTGGCAATCCATGCAAATGGTAGTGCCTTTGGTCAAATTCTCCACTGCTACGCCATAGTTTATGGCGATTCGCAGCACCTTATCATCCAGGGTTTGGAACGGTTCCAGCGATGTGCTATGAAAATTCTTTTTTAACCAGGCAATCTGGTCTTCATGGCAATTGCAGCCACGCGGGCCAATCGTGGCAAATTGGGAAACCGGGCGCAGTTTTTGCTTCACCGGGTATGGATTCTGGGCCTGCTCCGGTGAACCGGATGCAGCCGCAGGTGTTACTCCCGGGCTTGCCTGATGCGAAACTTGCAAGAGCGCTCTCTGCTTTTTCGATACGCTGTCTTCCAAACCGGCAATTAAGGAGTCGATGCCTGCGAATGCTGCGCCATCATATTTTTGCAGCAGGGTTTTCGCCGATGTTTGCACCTGGTCCGCCGCCGTTATCAGCGCCGCCTGGTTATTTAGTGAAAGGGTTGTGGATTTGTAGGTTCGGATCATCTCCTCAATTTCCGCAATGGCAACCCGGTCAATAATGGATTGGAGTTCATCCACCGCATCCACAACGCGATTCACCATATTTTCAAAATACTCGCCTTCCTCGGTCGCGATTGCCGCACCGCGCAGGTTGAATTCCAAATCGAGCGCGCGCCCGGTAATGTAAAGCAGGCGTTTGCGTGCAGGGGGGATTTGCGCATTCTCCGTGCCATCGGAAAACAGGAACGATTGCAAAAAATTATGGCGAATTTTCTCGATCTTTTCCGGCAGGTGAAAATTCTGCGTTCCGGTGCTATGCCCGCCAGCGTTTACCAGTTTTTCGTGGGGAACCGTATGGTATTCGAAGCAGTTTGCGACGACTTCATAAATACTACCGGGACGTAACATTCCGGCCTGTTTGGTTGCGGCCAGCCGCTGTTGGCGATGCTCCGTGTGCTCCTGCGCTTTTTTTTCGCCGAAAGCCGCCGAGCCGGGGATGCCAAAATCGCTGTGCAGCGGCTCCCAGTTTTTTGCTGCCCCGTGGCAGGATTCGCAAGCGATACCGGTAACGGCGACGATTTTGCCCGATCTCAGGGTGGGGGTATAATGGCATTTTAAACAAAGGCTCTCGCGTTTGACGAGGTTAAACCCCATCTTTTTGACAATGCGCTGGGCGGATTCTTTTTTATGCAGCTCGCTAAATCCCCTGGCGTGAGGCGTTTTTTTCCAAACCTCAAACTCCGACCGGTGGCACTGGCTGCAAGGATCGAGATCATTTCCGCGAACCAGGATTTTTTCGATATCCTGGCGCAGATAATTTTCCTGGGCGGTTGTTTGGGCAGTGGCACTTTTTGTGAAAACCCCAAGCCCGAATAGGAGTATCAGCCAGCTTATAAAAGCGTTTCTGAAGCGATCATCTGCTCCAAACGCAACAAATTGTCTCTGCATGATGCCATCCTGGTTAAAAGCGGTATTTCCAATCCATTCATAAAAAGTAGCAGTGTCACTTAAAGCTGGCAGCTCCTTTCAACTTAGCGGGTGAAAAAGAAAAATATTAAACGATGCCTGACAATAAAAACCATTGCCAATGATAAATTGGATAAACAATTCGGGGTGTTATTGTAGATAATCTCCTAACCCCAATATAATTTTCTTCTCTCTCCCTCGCCTTCCTCAAAAGGAGATATCTACCTGGTTCATTTGCTAATACAGCGGACTCTCCTTCTACCCTATAATTTTTTTTGCTTCTATTTGCTTTGTTAGATGTAGTTCGCATTTGATTAACATTTTTTATGGCGAAATTACTTTGCCCAAATCATTTTGCCTTTCAATTTCCGAATCAATTTTTTCCGGCAGATGCGTTCGGAAATGGTAAACTTTTCTAATAGTTCAATTGACGATTTTCAAAAATGGAAAACCGGCGCCAAAAGGTTAGAGCGGTTTGTTTTGAAAAACTTGCAAAAAATTTTTAGGTGTTTTTTAATAGTGAAAATAGGAGAGAGGCAGAAAATAAAACTTGGAGAATGTTAACGGTTTTTCATTCTACCAACAACTCCACCTGAACATTTTCCAAAATAATTTCCGATGCTTTTTCCAGCTTGCCTGCCTCAAACAGCATATCCAAACCCGCGACGGGTGTGCCGGTTTTGGGGCCTTTGTAGTTAACGTAATTCACAAAGCGAATACCATTCACATCGCGCGGATTCATCGCTTCCCGAAAACGCGTGCCGCCGTCATCAACTAAAAAACTGTAAGCCAAATAATCCATTGTCTGCTGTTGCTGGTGAATCCAATAGACAAATACATCTTCATAATCTTTTCCCCCGCCTTCTTGCTGAAAAGTAACTTCGATTTTATGATACGGCTGGCCTTTGAGAGTTGCCTGGCCGATGTAGCGTTTGTTTGCCGCCGGATCATTTAACGGAAATGGCAACAGCGCAAAGTAAGCAACAGAGTTGACGGAATTGCTATAGCGGCCTTTCCATTCATCGCTAAGCTCTACCGGTTTTCCATCAATTTCGCGATAGAAGCCGTTATTATGAAGCACATCCTCAACTGCGCCGGTGGAATCTGTAAAAAGCCGTTTATAGGTAAATAGACCGCTGTTTCTTTCGATAATGTAATGGCGGCCACGAAAGTCAAAACTGATCTTTGCAGCGTTATAATGTTCCCCGCCATGTTTTTGAATTGCGGCATCGATAATTTTTTGGGCATCTTCCTGCGCCATCAAAATATTCGCAATGAAAATAATCGCGAAAACCAAAGCTATTTTAAAAGGCTTCATATATACTCCTACATCTTTTAGCCATAAATTTGTTTACCGAACAACCAGCTCTTTATTATGTTTTTCTGCAAGTTTTGTTGCATCAGTTTATTTTTGAATCCCGATCATTCAAAATATGCCACTAAGGCATCAAAACACTAAGTTTCACCAAGTACTTTCAAATTTCTTTGTGATTCTTTTGGCGTAAGCCACCACTTACGTGGGAGATTTAGTAGCTTAGTGGCATGATTCTCGATGTTTCAAACACGCTCCAATATAAAGAGTAATATGGTAATTGTAAAAATCGAAGCCACGGTGCTAAAAAAAATGGACGTCGTCGCAATCTCGATTCCCTGTTGGTAACGATGGGCAAATAACATCACGGAAGCGCCGGTTGGCATTGCCGCCAACATTACCGCTACATTTGCCCACAATGTTGCAACGTCGAAAACCTGTACTGCCAAAATCCACACGATTATTGGATGAAGTATATTTTTAAACAGAAGCGTCACCATCGACAATCGAATATTTCCGGTAATTTTATACCCGGCCAGCAATGCCCCCAATCCAAATAGCGAACAAGGAATCGCTGTTTGCGAAAGCAGCTTTAATACCGGATCCAATAATACAGGATAAGGTAAATCAGCGAGATTAAATAGGATTCCGCATAGAATTCCCCCGATAATCGGGTTTTTAAAAACATTTTTTATTCCCCACCAAATCGTCTCCTTTATTTGCCTTTCTGCCGGGTTAGAAGAAAGCTCCAGAAAAATTGTTATCAAAGAAAACACCGTTAATCCATGAAAACTGATGAGAATAAACAATGGTAACTCGCCGCTTTCGCCAAAAATATGAAGAATAATCGGGATGCCCAACAAAACCGTGTTCGAAAAACAGCCGGCAAAACCAACGATCACTTGCTGTGGCGGCGAGTGTCTAAAACCATATCGCGAAATTAGCAGGCCGGCGATTAATATTGCAAAAACACCGAGATAATAGGATAGTAGCAATCCTGCCGGTGGATGGTCCGGCAATTCGGCATTCGCCAGGGAGCGGAACAGCAACGGCGGCAAGCTAAAATTGAAAACGAATTTCAACAGACCATCGGTCGATTTTTTATCAAACCAATTTGCTTTAACGGCAATATAACCGAGCAGCGTGATGCCGTAAATTTGCGCAATGTTGGTGAGGGTCTCTGGCATAAAGAGGCTACGAAGGTGGTTGTATTGTATAATTGATCCGTTGTATGAAATAGGCTCGCTTTAAGTAGGCAGTGGGCAAGTAGGCAATAAGCAACTCGTAACTTTGCCTACTGCTTACTGCCTACTCAAATTTAATACACTCTTTCAGAGAGCGCCTTTCCTTGCTCCGCTTTCGATAATTGAATGAGTTCCCGGGGTGAGTATTCTCGTCGATTGCCGGATTTGATCTCGATTTCTTCTTTAAAGATATAGCTGGCAAATGGATAATAATCGATGGCATTACTCACAAAATGCTGGCCGTTTTCGAAAAGCGCTCCATCCACACCTTCGGCGGCGATGATGTATTTTGCCGTCTCGGAATTGAGGCGCACATGATAGACGGTGACAACGAATTTCAGGCTATTCGAATTTTGGGGCAAATCAAATTTCACTTTCCACTCTCGTTCCTCGCCTTGCTTCAAGCGGTTGTCAGCAATTTTACGAGCGGGATTCCATTCCCAGGTTTGCCCGATGCGCAGTTTATCACGAAACAATTCTTTACCGGAAACATCCTGCAAAGCGGCCATTGCTAAAATGAAACGCTCCGGATCGCCAGTGGTAATGTAATGGCCAGCGCGAACATTTTTGAACCGGATGGTAACAGTCATCTCATTATCGGAAAAGGCCGTATCGATATTCCCGACCGTAATTTCCAGGCCGGATTCGTAGCCTCTTTCCAACAAATGATCGTAGCCATCGTACCACTTGGGAATACCGCTGCCAACCCAGGAATGTTGATTGACCTCTCGCTGCGGTAAATCAGGAAATATATCCGCAACCAATCGCTGTTGCTCAGGCATGTGGCAATCCACACAATCTTTTGGTTTGCCAAATGTTGCCGTAATTTGTGACAGCGCTTCGGCAAGCTCTTTGGTGGATTCGAACCAGCAGACCAGGTTTGGCGTTAGCGCTTCGCCTTGCGGATTGTGGCAGCGCTGGCACATATTGCGCAAAAAACGGCGGTCCTGGCGAACGGGGTGCGGGGCAAGTTCGCTGCCGTTGGGGCCGATGATGTAGCTTTTGCCGCTGTCGTCATCCTGGCGCACGTGGCAGGTGGCGCAAGTGACGGCTTCCTGCTGTAATTCGGGATCAAATTGGTGATTGGGTTTGGTGATTGGTTTGAAAACATCATTCTCCAACAAATGCGTAACAATGTACTCCCGCTGGTTTTGCAGGGGAATGTGGCAATTTAAACACAACCACTTTGGGGAATCCGGCTTGGTAATTTCCGATTGAAACTGAATATCCCGCAGCGCGCTGGCGTGGGTGGATTTTTGCCACTCGTTATAAATCGTTTGATGGCAAACCGCACAATCTTTTGCTTTGATGCCGGGAATGCCTTCTACCGGTTCCAGGTTGGGAAGAATGAAAGCGAAATCTTGAATTTCGGGATCAAAGCGCTGCGTGAGAGGTGTTTTTTCCGATACGTTTTTGTCTTCGCTGAAACTGACTAATAAAAAGATAGAGAAGGTTATCAATAATAAAAATAGGTACTTAATGTTAACTAACTGCATTGTAGATTATCTTCTTAAGGTGCATTTTAATTTTCGTTCTGGAATCTTATTAGAAAACGAATGGGATCAACCGCTTCGTCTGCTGTTGGTATTGGGAATATTCCGGGAAATGCCGCGAAAGCAGCTTCTCCTCATAATTGAGTTTAACAATTAACGTAACCAATAGCGCAACCCAATACAGTATCCTGAGATACGTTGGATGGCCAAGCACCATCGGCAATGTAAACACCAGAAGCGTTGTGTACATCGGGTGGCGAATATAACGATACGGCCCGCTTATAACCAACCGGGCATTTTTTGCGACTTCCGGGGCAATATTAAAATTTCCGAACCGTATGGTCCAAATCGCCCATAAACCAGTGAAAATTGCCATTAATTGGACCCCCAATAAAAATTTATGGGTTAAAATTATCGGCCCGGTTACGATAATTAATATGGTAAAGAGAAATTGAGCGGCGACAGTAATCAATGAAAGCGGAGATAGCATCAGTTTTTCTTCAGAAAATTCTTTATATCGTTTTTATAAATACATTATATTTGTAGGGCAAACCAGTATGACCCTTTTTAAAGACATTATATTTAAACAGCTCAGCACAATGATAAATTTAACAAGCAGCAAACGCAAAAGTATTATTAAGAATTTATTGCTACTATTGGTAGTGTTAATATTAAATGGATGTTGCCAACACCCGGAACGATCTCGATTCATTGAGGGGCGCGCAGAATATAAACGAGACCAGAGCCACACGTATAGCAAAAAATATTATCGCGAGCTGAGAGACCCGCCCAAAAGCGCCAGGTAGACAGGGGCTTAGAGGCCGTTTTAAAAGTTGCCACCAAGACTCGAAGTCACTAAGTTTCACAAAGAAACATTAAAAATCTTTCGTGAAACTTAGTGCCTTGGAGCCTTTGTGGCATGTTTTTCGACTTTCCATATACGCTCATAGGCAAAAATCGGAATAACCTATGATTACTGTTTTCATCAGTTCTACGATTGAAAATTTGCGCCCGGAACGCCAGGCAGTTAAAAAGGCGATTGCCGATATGGGCATGCAGGCAGTAATGGCAGAAGAGGGTAAAACCATGCCGGCGCAATCCCAGCCTTCGAAAGCTGCTTGCGAAAACGCCGTCACCGGGAGCGATATTTATATTTTATTGCTCGGCCC
>CAXHHS010000358.1:0-7085 GCA_964015645.1 uncultured bacterium | reverse complement strand
CCTTGGCAATGACTGGGCGTACAACGTCGTCAAGATGGTTGGCAACTACGCCGACCACTTCGAATTCCCGGTTGCGCCAGCCGGTTACTTTTTCACCAATAATTTCTTCCGCGGTTTGGGATTTTAAATGTGGTAATGCCGCTTCATTTAGCACTACGGCGCTTTCATCGGATGGAAAATCCGGGGAGAAATTTCGCCCGGCAACCAGTTTCAATTCGTAAGCATCGATAAAATCATAATCGATGCCTACGTAGTCGAAATTAATTGCGCTTTCGGATTCATCGCCAACTCGCCTGATGGTACCGCCCCAGGTGCTCTCCCGCCCGGGAATATTGGATGAGGTTGTAATACTTGCAATCGATGTTTGCGAGAGCAATGTCGATTTAAAACGATCAAACCGATTCTCATAGGCGCCATCAGAAAAACTCGGCCCTCTTACAATCAGCGTCTGCTCGATATTGATGCCTAACTCCTGGCTGCGCATAAAGGAGAGCTGCTGGTACACCGCCCAGGTTCCCACAATCAGTGCAATTGACGCGATAAACTGGAAAACAACCAGGCCTTTTCTTAAAAAAGCCGCCCAACCAGCCCCGGCGGTTGGCCGATCTTTTAGCGCCATAACCTGTTTGAAGGAAGACAAAACAGCCGCCGGATAAAAACTGGAAAACAGCCCGCCAGCGATAAAAAACGCCGCTAAAATCCACCACAATTCCCCCTGGCCATACGTCGAGAATGCCAGCGATTTACCGGCAACTTGATTAAAGTAGGGCAGCAGTTGAGATACCAGCACAATTGCCAATACACCGGCGGCAAAATTCAACAGAATCGACTCCAGCAAAAACTGGCCGATCAAGCTGCGGCGGTTTGCGCCCACGACTTTTCGCACCCCAACTTCTTTAGCACGCTCCAGCGAACGAGCGGTGGAAAGATTAACGTAATTAATCCAGGCGATCAGCAAAATGAAAAAAGCAACGATCAAAAGGCTGTAGGTCAATACTGCGCTGCCGTTAATTTCCAATTCGCCTTCCAAATTGGAGTGCAAATGAATGTCGCGCAGCGGCTGCAAAGAAAGCTGCGTTCGCGAGGCACTTTGCTGTTGTCGATCGAAATGTTCCGCGACTAAATTTGAGGCGATCAGCTTTTCATTAAACTGCACCGGGTCGGCTTCCGGCGTTAACAGAACATACGTGTACCAATCCGCCCAACCATCCATGTATTGATAAAAGCGGATGCTTTTTAACGATTCGTAAGACAGCAGAAATTCAAATTTGATATGGGAGTTTTCCGGAATGTCTTTAACGACCCCGGTAATGAGGAAGGCTTCATCTTCATTTTGGATGATCGATTTGCCAAGCGCGGATTCATCTCCGAAGAATTTTCTGGCGGTGGATTCGCTGATGACCGCGGTGTTCGGTTCTACAAGCGCTGTTGCAGGGTCGCCTTCCAGCATATCGAAGGAAAAGATGGTGAGGAAAGACGGGTCGGCGTAATACATTTTTGTTACGGAGAATTTCGTATCGCCGCGACGCATCACAAAATTCCCCATAATGCCGTGCAAGTTGATTAACCGGGCAGCGGCTTCTACTTCCGGGAATTTTTCCTCTAACCCCGGGGCAACAAAACCGAATATTTTTACTCGCGCATAGGCGTGTTCGCCTTCCTGAAAGCGATCCATCCGCAAACGATAAATTCGATCTCCCTGCTGATGAAAATTATCATAACTCAACTCAAAACTGACATATAGCAAAATGATGATGCAAGCAGCCATCCCAATTGCCAACCCGCCAAGATTGATGAATGAAAACACCTTGTGCTTTGCCAAATTTCTGAATGCAACTTTCAAATAGCTGTTGAACATATTGCCTCCGCTTTTTCGAATAAAAGATAATTTATAGTCAGACAGGTTTGTTTTGAAAAAGGTTTACAGTATAATTGGGAGTTGAATATGGGAAATCGGCTGATGGCATCGGAACCAACCCGTGGGATTAAAGTTACTATGGAAGGATGAAGAATATGTTGGGAGTTTTGAATAAACAGGCAAAATGATGATTGGTAAAACAATTGGTAAATTATTAATTCTTCTGCTTTTCAGCGTAGTTTTTAACGCCTGTGAGGAAAACAGCGTCGCTCCTCTGCCGGATAATCTTAACGCTGAAATTATCACCCCAACGATTATCAACACCTTTCCGCACGATCCGGCAGCCTTTACCCAGGGGTTGCTCTGGCATGACGGTTTATTTTATGAAAGCACCGGTCGCTACGGGCAATCGTCACTGCGAGAGGTGGAAATAGAATCCGGGCGGGTGCTGGCGTTGCAGCCGGTTAGCAGCGAGTTTTTTGCCGAAGGATTGGCATTAAAAAATGATCATCTGGTGCAATTGACCTGGCGGAAGAAAACTGCCTTTAGTTACAATTTAACGGATTTCTCGCTAGCGGATACTTTTGCGTACGAGACAGAAGGATGGGGATTGACAAGTGATGAAACGCATTTCATTATGAGCGATGGCTCGGATCAACTCTATTTTCGCGATGATAATTTTCAACTCTTGCAAACCATTCATGTTACGCTCGATGGCCAGCCGCTCGATGAATTAAACGAGCTGGAATATGCCAACGGAAAGATTTACGCCAATGTCTGGAAAACAGCAATGATCGTGGAAATCGATCCGCAGTACGGCAGGGTAACGCGAGTAATCGATTGCAGTGAATTGGCTGCACAAGAAAACCCCCAAACCTCTGCTGCTGTGTTAAACGGCATTGCCTACAATCCGCAACAGCAGACATTTTACCTCACCGGCAAGCTTTGGAATACGATGTTTGAGGTGCGGTTTGAGTAGAAGCTTTCACCACGCCTTTCTTACCTGCTTGGCAAAATTAAACCAGGGATAATAAAAATAATCCCTGGTTTAATCTCCCGCTAACCCTGCCGAAATTTTCACTACCGAATAAGCAACATCTTGCGAGTTTCAACAAATGAACCGGCTTTCAGCCGGTAAAAATACACACCGCTGGCAACTTTTTCTCCAACCGCATTTGTGGCATCCCACTGCACGGAATATTCTCCAGCCTGGCGACTCTCATTCATCAGCGTTTTTACTAATCGCCCGGAAATATCATAAATGCTCAATTCTACAAATCCAAAATCCGAAATCGTAAATCCGATATTGGTCGTGGGGTTAAACGGATTGGGATAGTTCTGATGTAACCGAAAAGTTTTTGAAAAATTATTATCATGATCAGCTATTTCCGTAACCAAATCAGGGTGTGGATTTCGTTTAAAGAAATTCAAAATTACCGAACTGGCATTAATATCCCGATTTACATTTCCCAGGAAGTTTGCCGGATTGCCATTGCCCGGCCAGGTATGCCCGCCATCATCAACACGGTAAAACAGTACTTCCGATCTCGGATCACAATCAGTGAATTCTATTAAGGTTACAGTACAGTTATCTTGCTCTACCAGATCCGGCAGATCTGTGAATATTGAATCCGGAGAGCAATTATTCTGCGCGGCCCAAAAAGAGGGGGTTGTTGGCGCCGGCGCAACAAGACCGGAAACTCCATTAAAAGGAATGATTGGGTCTGCTGTACCATGGATTAGCAAAGTAGAAAATGGCCGTCTTACTGCTATAAAGGAATCTATCATCATAACTGTCATAGGACCTGCTACACCAGCAACAGACGCGATTTTATCGGGGCGCATATAGGCCAGATAAAATGCAAATTGGGATCCGTTTGAATATCCTGTGGCATGGATCCGGGCCGAATCAATATTGAAATTCATTTTCACATGGCCAATAAGGCTATCGGTGAAGCTAACATCATCGTGGCTGGCGTTGTACCCGGGAACATTCCAACCAAGCCTGGTGCCAAACCCGGGAATTTCAACATTCAATCCCCGTGGATATGCAACAAGATAATGAGATGTGTCTGCAATGATATTCATTAAAGAGTGGATACTCATTTGGTTATCTGCGTTGCTGCCGTGTCCATGATAATTGATGACCAGTGGCCAGGCCTCCTGGCCGGTGTAGGTATTTGGCTCATACAAAATATAGGCACGCGATGTGCCATTATGTATAAAATTCTTTTGATGTATAACGCCATTCTGCCCAAATATAAGGGATGAAAATAAAAGAAATATGGCGAGTACAATTATCTTACGCCGAATCTCTGCTATAGCCTTTACCTTCCTGCCACCTAAAAACAATCCCCCAAATTGAAACTTGATAACGAAAACAAAAGATTTCATCTTAATTCTCCTTTTACTTTGATCTATCTGAGCAATGTCAGTTTTCTTGTTTGTTCAAATTCACCTGCCCGAATTCGATAAAAATAGATACCGCTGGATAAATGACCGGCCTCAAAAGTCCTTTTGTAAATTCCGGGCGCCAACACTTCGTTGTCTACCAGCCTGGCTACTTCTTCTCCTAAAATGTCGAAGATATTGAGTGCAACAGATGTGCGCTTCGTTATTGAAAATTGAATTGTAGTAGTGGGATTAAACGGATTGGGATAGTTCTGAGATAGTTCAATAGTGCCGGGAATGCTAGAAATAAGCGGTTCATTCTCAATTCCAGTAATGGGGCGTATTCCGCGCAGAATGGTACCGCCATCACCTACAGCCCATCCGTATTCAGCATCACTAAAGGTAATGTCCCAGAGAAATTGGTTAGTACCGCTGGGCTGGGAGCCCCAACTGCTTCCGCCATCGCTGGTGTACAGGATGGTACCATTACCACCTACGGCCCATCCTTCATTGGCATCAATAAAGACGATACTGGAAAGTGGCACGATCGTTCCGCTCACCTGGGGGTGCCAGTTAGCCCCGCCATCGTTGGTGTGCAAAATGGTACCGTTGTCGCCTACCGTCCACCCGTTATTGACATCAATGAATGTTATGCCACTAAGACGCTGGTTCGTTCCGCTTACCTGGTGTTTCCAGTTACGGCCGCCGTTACTGGTGTGTTGAATTGTGCCGTCAAATCCTGAAGCCCATCCGTGGTTGGCGTCGATGACGGTAATACTCCTGAGATCATCAACGATCCCGCTGGATTGATCGATCCAGTTGATTCCACCGTCATTGGTGTGAACGATAATGCCGTTATTCCCCACAGCCCATCCGCTGTTGGCATCAATGAAGGTAACTCTTCTGAGAAAGCGAGTGGCGCCGCTGGATTGGGGGTTCCAGTTGCTTCCTCCATCATTAGTATGCAGGATGGTGCCGTTACATCCAACGGCCCATCCGTTGCTGGAATCGGCAAAGGCGACACCCCTGAATCGTTCGTTGAATCCGCTCATTTGTTGATTCCAGTTGCTACCCCCATCACTGGTATGAAGAATTGCGCCGTCATGCCCGATAGCGCACCCATAGTTGAAATTTATAGAGGCGACACTAAAAAGCAATTGGTTGACTCCACTAGACTGCCTTTTCCACTCGATATTTTGAGGCCACATAGAGCTGCTTACGAATAAGCCAACCACTAAAATGGAAGATACTAAAGTAAATTTTTTCATGATACTTTCTCCTTAGTGAATGATCTTATAAATAACTAAAAACATTCCCCGGGAACCTTAAGCGCTTAAAAACAAACTAATGTATTTTTAGTGATTTATCTTACATTTATGTTTCAAATGCTTCTCTTTATGTTACATAAAGAGAAAATTTGATTATATAAATACCGACTTGCGTCTTAAGTGGGCTAATTAAAGATTCGATGATTTGTCTATGTACTCGGAAGGGGATTGGCCAAATTGCTCGCGGAAGCATTTGTTAAAATAAGGAATGTTGTTAAATCCAACTTCATACGCAATTTCCGATATATTTCCACTTTTTTGCTTTAGTAATTCTGCTGCGCGCTTCAGCCGGAGAGTGCGGATAAACTTACTGGCGGAAAAGCCAGCCAGGGCGCTTAGTTTCCGATGTAATTGCACACGGCTCATTCCCATCTTTTCTGCAAATCGTTCTACACCAAATTCCGGATCGTTCATATCTGCCTGAACAATAATCATCCCTTTTTGCAAAAATTTTTCATCCCATGAGGAGGTGGCGATTTGGCCAGGCTGGATAATGATTTTCCTTTGAAATCGCTCCTTTAATCGCCGCCGCTGCTCGATGAGGTTTTTTATCCGCACCTGCAGTTCCCGGGCATCGAAGGGTTTAGTGAGGTAATCATCTGCCCCGGTTTCCAGGCCTTCGATCTTATCGGCTTCACCGGCTTTGGCGGTCAGCAGAATAACCGGGATGTGGCTGGTGAGTTCATCGGTTTTGATCTTCTCGCAAAGTTGGATGCCGTCCATTACCGGCATCATCACATCGCTAATGATTAAATCCGGTAAGGATTTACGGGCTTGCTGAAATCCTTCCACACCATTTTCCGCTTCCCGGATTTGATATGTTTTCTCCAAATAGCCGCGTATAAAGGCGCGCATATCAGGGTTGTCTTCGACGACAAGGATGATTTCAGATTTCGAATTTTCCCACAGGGAGGCTCCGCTCCAGACTTCGGAATCACCGATTACAGATTTATCATGGCTGCTTTTTAACTTAACCATTGAATCCGGTGGCTCAAGTTTCGGAGCGGTAATTGCATCTTTTTCCCTTAAATCCGAAATCTGCATTCCGAAATCCGAAATCCCTAAATGCGCCTTGCCCAACGGCAGTTGCACCATAAAAATTGTGCCCTTGCCCACTTCGCTTTCTACGGAAATGCTGCCCTGGTGCAACTCCACCAATTCCTTTGTTAACGCCAGCCCAATGCCGGTGCCTTCCTGCGCGCGAACGACGGAATTATCCACCCGATAGAAACGGTCGAAAATATGTGCCAGCCGGTCTGCGGGAATGCCGGTGCCGGTGTCTTTTACTGTGATTTCTACAAAATCACTGATTTCGGGTTTCCGATTTTCCCACAAGGAGGCTCCGCTCTGGATTTCGGGAACTGTGTCTTTTAAATCAGAAATCGTTGCGACGGCCACTTCAATCTTCCCACCTTCCTGCGAAAACTTAAGCGCATTCGATAATAAATTAACAATAATCTTTTCAAATTTCTCGCGGTCAATATATGCGATAATATCTTCATCTGGGG
>CAXHHS010000357.1:0-7101 GCA_964015645.1 uncultured bacterium | reverse complement strand
AGGCATAGTAAGGATTCGGGAACACATTGATGTTCTCAACATCGCCGCGAGCCATATCCTGGCTTTCCACTGGCGCACTGGTAGAAAATGCGAAAACATCCGTTGTTGTATTCGGCTTATTGGATGTATAGCGGAAAATAGTGCCGTCTTCCGGTAATAATTGGTTAACGTTGGCAGGGAAAGTCGGGTCATTGACATCGCCGCCATTCCAGTTAAACAATACCTGGCGAGCAATAACTTCTGCCCCGGTAAAACCAGTCCAGGTTCCGGCACGGATAGAATCGATAATTGCATCGTATGCTGCGGTTCCGGGTGCTTCATCAGAAGAATGGCCGGTTGGGTTATAAAAATACAACCAATCTGTCTGCGGATCATCGGTATTGCTGGAGCCAGAGTGATCAGTGCCTGCGTAGTTCCAAATGCCATCGCCATTATCATCGATAGTAATACCATACATTTGGTAATCATCGCTCGGATCATCCGGGGTGCCGATGCCAATGTTCCAGATCGTAAAAGGCACTTCAATAAATGCGCCGCTGCCAAATACATCCCAAACCGGCATGGTTGGAGCATTGGAATCCCAGCGCCATTCAAAATCATAAGGAATAATTTCCGGCCAGTTACCGCCGCCGCGAGTCGTTCGGCTTAAATAATCGCCATCGGCAGCGAGGTTATCGGGGTCGCCATAGGCGCTGCGATTGCCATCATCACTGGTATGGATCATCCAATGGCCACCGGCAGTGGCTTGTTGAGCATCAGAGGGGCGTAATGACGGAAATCCTTGAAAGTCCGCTGCTGCACCTTCTTCCGCAGAAAGCCTACCGGAATTATTTGCAACCGTTTCGAATCTTCTAAAATCCAATTTCGGACCGGTTACTTTTGCTTGAAGACCATCAAAAATCGGCTGGTCGTTGCGCTCAGCCAGGGTAACAGCTTGCCGTTGGTTTGCAACAACCGTTTCACCGTTTCGGCTTATGTTCCAGAATATTTCGCCAAAAGTCGCCGAGTTAGAATCGGTATCTTCGGTAAAAAAGACCTGGTAGCTGGCATCAAGTATTGCAGTCGGATCGATAATGCTTACTTCTACTTGACCATCACTGCTAGAAGCGGAAGCATCAACATCCACTAAACTACCGGTCGCTTCAAAACGCTGCCCGGGATTAGGATCTTGAGGAACAACCGTTAAAATGGTAGCACCGGATTCCAGGGTGCTGTCTTCAATCAATGGTGTAACCGCACTGAAGTCGTTGTAATTATAAGCGGTTACGGCAAAATAATACTCATTGCCCGGCCACAGCTCGCCGCCGGTTAAGAAATTACGATCGACAGTGAAATGGCGCTGAATACCGTTATCGCTGCCAAACTGCACGGTAACAACTTCTACAGTACCGGTTTCGTTGAGGAGGCGTTTGCCTTTAATGGTTGTAACGCCATTCGGAATATCAAAAGTGGCGATTCTGGCGCCTTCATTCAGCGTCGAATTGGAAGCGGGCAATTGATAGACATTGTAGCCTTCAAAGTTATAACCGGTGTTGGGATCATTTCTTTCCGTATTAGAAACAGCAGCCTGGTCGCTTCCCCATTCCAATACAATATTATTGCTGAAAGGAATCCCTGTTACTTTCGGTTGTTCCGGTGGTTTGGGAACCGTGGTGAACAGATCATCAAACAACTGCTGGGCAACCTGGTCAGTTGATTTTACTACATTTACGGCTTTTAGATAAGCGATAGGATCGTTCGGATCGGCAGATCCTTCGCCACCCATCAATGCGACAACAATTTCCTGCACATCGCCCGGCTGCATCACAAACGGACCGGTTGCTAACAAGAGACGACGGTCAGCCGGAGAAAGATTGGCGCCGCGCGCATCGATGTCAAGATTGGCATTGTTGTTTACAATCGCTTCAAATGGATCACCATTCAACGGGAACTTGGTTACACGACCGGTAAATACTCCATCGCGGTGAGTAAACGGCGTGGGGTTTTCGATGTCAAACGTGGGGATAAATCCACGTAGAAGATTATACCAGCCACGAGTACCATCATAATCACCTAAAGGCGGATCACTGATGAGCGGATCGCCGGCAGCGAAGAACCCGAAAGACGTCATCGGCAGATTAATAAATCCTGACTCAGTTCTTTGCAGGTTGAAGATACCGGTATCGCTGGCGTCATCAATGCCATTCAGGTTTAAATCCTGACCGGCAGCACCGGCAACTAAGGGTCCCTGGAAAAAGTCATACCCGGCAGATGCGGGAGGACGGCCAATACCGTTGTAGGTCGCATCCGCAGCACCACCATTGTAGACAAAGCCCAGGCTTAACAAGCTGTCGTTACCAACAACGTCATCACCATAGCTGCCTAAATCAGGATCGCTCCATTGGCAGCAATACATGGAATCAATCCGGAATTGGGATTGGTTGATAAACGTGTATTTTTTGAAGATAATCTGGCCTAATGCTGCGTTGGGCTGGTTGTAAGCCCAGCCAATAGCCTGGTATTCCAGCCCCATAGAGGGTGCGCCGGAGAAGTCATTAACTGCCGAGGCGTCAAGGTCATTCATTACTGCCCAGGCAACCTGGTCGGCATTGGCGATACCGGGGGTTTCCCCTTGTTCCGGTTCATAGACGCCATTTCCGTTCAAATCATTAAATGGCGCGCCCAGATCTACCGGCCATTCGTTCCAGTCAGCTTCATATTGGTCTAGCACTGCCAATTGTTGTGCTTCGGTGACTGCACCTTCGGCAATGCCGTTTAATTCCGCTGCATCGCGCGTTACCAGGGAGGGAGTTAGGGATTCCCAATCTGCCCGAATTCGATAAATGCGAATTCGGCTATCCTGGGTTGGATCAACCCGGCTGCCGTTATCATTAATATAACCGGGAACAGCG
The DNA here is from genome assembly GCA_964015645.1 of uncultured bacterium. Classification (GTDB taxonomy): domain Bacteria; phylum Calditrichota; class Calditrichia; order RBG-13-44-9; family J075; genus CAXHHS01. The sequence continues at coordinate 4,210 of CAXHHS010000357.1, read as the reverse complement.
CCGCTGATATAGGTCGAACCACCAACTCGCACCGGAAAGGGATTACTGGGATCATCAACAATACCGCCCCAAATAAATCCATCGGCAAAAATGGTGCTGACGGTTCCGCGGGGATATAACCCACCGGAGCTTCCGGTAATCGGATCGTTGCCGCTCATTCCATCCCACTGCATCCAGTACGTCCAGTTACCAATATTGACAATCGTTCGAGTCGATTGTACGGCAGTGTTTTTGTTCAAGTTACGAGACACCCGTTTATCTTTTGGTTTTGCTTGAGCGGCAAAGCTCAAAAAGAGCAGCAAGGTTGCCGTCAAAACCAGGTGCCAGAATATTGATTTCTTGATTTTCATCATTTTAGCACTCCTTTAAATAAGTGATCTAAAGTTAAAAGTGTCTAAAGTGAGCTAAAGTTAAAATCACACTTTAGACACTTTAGCTCGCTTGCCCCGCAAGAGCTCCTGCGGAGCAAACTTTTGGCGTAGCCACCACTTCGTGGCAAACTTTTAGTAGGCCAACTTGAGACCGAAGAAAATTTGTCTCGGGTTATCAAACAATTCCAGGTTCAACTTGGAAAAATAGGCGCCGCCATTTACCAGGTTGATCTGACGGAATAAATCCACATACTCTTCTCCGCCATTGGCATCGATAAAGCTTTGGGAATAATCCGGTCGGGAGAGATAACCGTCATCATCGGGATTCCCGGTACCCTGGTAAACGTTGATGGTATTTTTGGTGTTGAACAGGTTGGTTACCCGGGCATACAGGGTAATATCCAGGTTGCTCAGCAACGAGAGCGTTTTATCCAGGCGAAGATCCGTTAAGAAATTCCAGGGAGTCGTAGAGGAACCAATTGGCTCCAGGGCTTCGCGGGTACGGGTATCGAACATATAATCCACACCGGCATCAAACGGATTGATTTGGCCGCCCGGCGCAAAGTCTACGAACGTAAACGGATGGCCGCTGTTGAAGGAGAAAAGAATATTGGCACCCAAACGGGAAAGAATGGGGCCGCCATCATTTCTACCGAAACGATAATCCAGGATGATCGAACCGCGATGTTCCTGGTTAAAGTTTAACGGGGAAACTCGTGTGGGAACCGGTGTATTGCGAGCGATAGCACCCAGGTAAGCCGTTTCACCGGAACCGGTGCCTTCGGCTTTGGTAAGGGTGTAGTTCAACTGTCCTTGCAAACGATTAACCCGGCGCAGGTTGAACTTAAACTCCAAACCCCTGGTCGTAACGAAATCGCCATTTACGATTCGGTTATAGGAACTGATTTGCGAACTAGCCGGTACTCGCTGTTGAATGACATTGATTTGGCCTTTGTCGTTACGGAAGAAACCAGTAACATCAAACGCAGCATTGTTGCCTAACTGCTGGCGAAAACCGACTTCATACGATGTTGTTTTAATCGGTTCCAAACCGAACCCGATGGGGGCAGTGAAAAAGCTACCACCGGCGGTAATCTGGTTACTAAACCCATAAGAACCATAATAAACATCGTTCAGCTCAGATGTTTGAACGAACTTGCCATACTGACCATAGAACACGGTTTTTTCGCTAACCGGGAAGGAGACGCCGATACGCGGGCTAACCAGGCTGAATACTGGCACATCTTCAAAGGATTCCGGGCGGATTAAGCCGGTACGGGTATCAACCGACGGGTTGCCGGGATCGATCAGACGTTGATCATCAGTATTCATAATGTCCCAGCGCAAACCGGCATTAACAATCAAGTCATTAAATTCGATTTTATCCTGAATGTAAACTGCACTGAACTGCGGATTACGAGGGGCGTCCATAAATACGGAGTCGCCAATCGAAACAAACTCATCAATTTCATTGCCATAAAGATCATAGCCATAACCATCGTAAGTTCCCTGGCTGGCCCAAATCCCTGCCGGAACGCTGGTAGGATCGCCACTGGTAAACTGCTCGGTCAATTTCATTACACTCGGTAAAATCTGGAAATTTCGCGCGGTGTAACGCCGGGTATTTATCCCGATCTTTAATTCATGATGGCGGCCAATCTGGCTTACAAAATCCAGGGCACCACCAATGTATTTTTGATCATCAAGGGTGTAAAATGCACCGCCGGTATTGCCGGACCCGGCAGCATCTGCTACACCGGAAAGAAACATCGGTGTATATCCCCGGGGAGCAAACGGAATACCGTTCAATTGATGGGCGAACGGCGGTAGCCAGGCATTTAGATCGCTCTGCAGAGTTTTCCGGTACTGAACTTCGCCATTGGTTCTTTCGGAAATTAAATTACCATTAAACCAATTCTGCCAGTCGCCACCAAACCAGGTATCCCGGCGTTCGGCTTCGCGGTCAAAGTAGCTTACCGAAACATTATAGAAGGTTTTGGGATTTAGCACGTGGGTCAATTTACCACTTAACAACACCGAACTGTTATTTCTAAAAGCATTCCGGTCATTGAGGACGTTCAATTGCGGTGCACGGTTCCCAAAGGTTTTGGAATTAAACCAGGAGCCGCTTACGCGAAAGCTAATGGGAGAATAATCGAACAACAAGGTTCCATTCACTGCCCAGCGTTCAAAACCGCTCAGGGGGGTAAATCCATTGGGATAAGAGATATTGAACGTATCGGGATGGCCGGCCTGGAAATTAGCGCTATTGGCATTTACATCAATGCGAGTAAAATCCCAACCTTCGCTAAAACGCCGCTGGCGATCATCCTGATCGGTATTTTCTACAGCAGCAAACAGGCGGATTTTATCCGTGCCCAGGGGGCCGCTAATTGTGGCAACGCCAACGTGATGGCCAAAGGATTGGGTTCCTAAAAATTCGCCGCCATTTTCTCCATCGGCAAATTTATCCGTTTGGAAATCTAAGGAAACGTGCCAGTCGCGTGCACCGGTTTTATATTCCGTACGAATGATACCGGAGTTTGCGCCGCCAAATTCGGCGGTGTACCCACCACTAAGCACCTGGAATTCTTCCACTGCTTCCTGGATAATATAAACGGATTGGGTGTTGTTCAACGGATTGTTAGATGCTGCACCGTCAACATAGTATCCCACTTCCTCGGTGCGGCCGCCGCGGATATATACATTTCCGTCCTGGACAACAACGCTATTTTGCAATGCCATAACGTTGTTAAATCCACGTACCGGAATGTTTTCCAGATCTTCGGAGGTCACCAGCGAGACACTTTGGGTTACGTGTTTTTCCACCAGCGGTTTGGTAGCAGTTACGACCACTGCCTGGCCCTGTACGCTGGCTTCATCCATCTCAAAATTCGCTTCTGTGGTGGTGCTGGCAGAGACTCGAATACCGGTAATCACGACATCGCTATAACCGATAAAATTAGCCCGCACATCATACACACCTACCGGAATGTTGAGAATTACGAAAAACCCATCGACATCCGTCGCTGCGCCGTAAGTCGTTCCATCAATCAGAACGTTAACGCCCGGCAGCGCTTCGCCGCTGGATTTGTCGGTTACGACCCCGACAAGTTTACCGGCTGACTGCGCAAACATAAACGCCGGTAGACATAGCAATAATGCTACTATAAGCAACTTAATTTTCATTTCTCTAATCTCCTTTCGTTAGTGAGAAAATTTAATTTGGAGCATAGCTTGGAAAATTAACTGTGCTAAGTCATAGACATCCTCCTCTTTACGGTTTGGTTAAACACAGCGATTTAATGAAGAAGCGAAAGTACGCACCTCTAGCGTTAAGAATTTTTATGGGTTGGTTGGGTTGGGTTTGAATTATTTGGGTGTTATTCGTGGCGGAAATAAATTACCCCCATTCTGTTTAGGAGACAGCGGTGAAAATGGGGATACTTTTTTTTTGCGTAGCGTTAGTTTATCATACTCTGCCAGTTTTAATTTTTTTATTATGCCCTCACTCCCGTATGGTGACAGAGAGACGGGAGCGAGGACACTTTTTTTCTATTTTTAGGAGACAAAAGTAGCAATTGATTCTGCTTGCTACGGAGCCTAAGATAGCGGCTTTTTGGAGCAATTCAATTGATTTGGGGCGAAGTGGTGAAACTTGAGGGTAAAATGGTCTTGACTAGGGACAAAAATGATGTTACCTGGGACAAAACCTCGAAAATTCCTAACTAATCTCTTTACGTTTATACTCCAATGGCGAACAACCAAATGCTTCATGGAAACAGCGGGTAAAATAAGCCTGGCTGTTAAATCCCACCTGGTAGGCACTTTCGGCAATA